>JBLHTH010000044.1:0-20519 GCA_047627195.1 Pseudohongiellaceae bacterium
TAATAATGCCACGTCTATCACTCCTCAATCCCCCGCAGTCGTCCTGCGGGCAAGTGTTACACGTGGGTCAAAATTCGATGCAAATATGGGGGCTTAATGGGTCAGTATTGGATGCAAATCAACAGACAGTAACCCCTCCTCATATAAGAAGCCTTATTCGGGCGAGTTTTCAGATTGGGTTCTTCTGACTTGGCACGCTGACGGTCGAATAAAGCACAACAACAAAATCGGAAGCGCAGACTCGATCACCGTCTGTATAGGCGTCTTACAATCAGACACTTTAAAACGATTCTCAGAATACCGCCCGATCCGGACTTCACCTGTGATCCGTTTCGATCAAGTGAATATGACGTTAGAAACTGAAAACAGTCGCTATTCACTTCAAGGCCAAGGGAGTTTGCGGCAAGTAACTCATCGTCGTCTAGAGGAAGTATTTTCCAAACTGACCCACAAAATTAGTGCCATTGCGCGAGAGTACCGAGAAAACAGAACCACACACTAACCCGATTTCTCACAAATACCCGAGCCCGGATCGCGCATGAATGGAAAACAAGGTCAATGTCAAAAACTAAAGATCAGTATCACTAGTGATCGCCACCACGAATTCGGCTGGGACTATCTCACTAGGGACACTCTACCCGTCGACGCAGACATCTACGTACTTGCTGGCGACATTGACGTGGGCACGAGGGCCCTTGAATGGGCAGCCTCACTTGGCAAGCCAGTTTTGTATGTGCCGGGAAATCATGAGTTTTACCGTGGAAACCTTGAACAGATCGAGTATGCGTTTCGGGAAGAATCCAAATCATACCCAAACGTAGACGTCTTACAAAACGACGTTGTCGTCATGGGCGACACACGCTTTCTCGGAACAGTACTGTGGACTGACTATGAGATCTACAACAATGCAGAGTATGGAATGACGATTGCAGAGCACTATCTAGCAGACCATCGCCTGATCACAACCGGCCTAGGCAAAAACTGCTGCTTCTTTTCGGCCAAGCTAGCCCAACAGAGACACATACGAAACCGAACCTGGCTTGAAATGGAATTGCAAAAGCAGTGGAGCGGGAAAACCGTCGTAATCACACATCATGCTCCGCACTCCTTGTCAGTAAACCAAAGATTTTCTGGAGACCCGCTGACCCCAGCCTTTGCTTCTGACTTGACTGAAATCCTATCAACTTACGACATCGACATATGGCTGCATGGCCACATGCATGACCCTGTGAATTATACGCTCTTCGACACCCGAGTTATTTGCAACCCTAGGGGCTATGAGGGTACTGATGAGACAAATAATTTCACCCCGAATTTGATCATCGAAATTTAAGTACTAGCACCAAGAATAAATACCAAAGAAAAGAGGAGTTTTTACTATGGAAGATTCAGAATTTCAAAAGCCATTCGGAGGGGAGATAAAATTCTGGTGCAGACACATTCTGACTGATCTTTTACCAGAAGAATTATTGAAAGAAAAACAAGCTGAAAACGCGAACTACAGCGCCGAAATATTTACAGGCCAAGTCATCAACGACGCGCTCAGGCGCTGGCGCCCTGGCGATGCAATGCAATCCTCGCCTATCGTAAATTTTGATGAAGAAACACTAATGGTAGAAACTGAGAACACTCTTTACCAACTTGTAGGGCCGGGAAGAATATCGCGTCTTCCGCCAAGGGCTTACTGGGAAGAGGTCGGCAAGACGATCATACTTCTTAGCGATGGACATAACCTAACCGTTGCAGGCGAGGACGATAGTATTTTAGTTTTTCCAGATCAACAGGATGAGGCTAAAAAATGACATGCATCATGATTGCTATCGAGGCCAACTTCCCCATACTTGGACTGTACTTGAAGTGGACTTCCCAAGCTTTACTAGACGTGAAATGTATCTGCACAGGGCTCAGGCAGCTCTAAGTAATTTTTAAATATATACTTGAATAACATACTTCAGTTTTTACAAAAACTTCTTCAAGATAAGTACAATCTTAATACCTGTACTGCAACCTAGATTGGTTATATTGGCTAATATCTCGTGGGTGCTGACGGTATACCAGCTGTTTAATCTCTACCTAGAACATCAGCTAAAAATGGACAGAATACTGGGGCTGTGATTCAGCATCTATCAAATGAACTTCAAGAGTGAAGCAAGGATTTGAATAGCCCATAAATTTTATTTTGAAATCTCAAACAAAAAAGCGAGCCGCTTCACGACAACTGCCGACAAAGAACTCGCTTCGCGCCTAAGCAGAGGCCATATAGATCAGTTCTTGCATCCATTCTTAGCACAGGTAATTCTTTCAGAACTCGAAACCCAGTGACTAGGGTGTTCACGAGTATCAAATCCGCAGCCGGTTGTTCCGCCTTTAGTGCCTTTATGAACTTCATTGGTAGGGGTGTGTTTAACTGCCATCTTAGCTTCCTCTATTACCATAGTGAAAATTTAGAATGAGGTACAACAGAACTTCCCCTCAACAATTACGATACCACCAAAGCACTGTTCATACAACCAGCTTGTTTTTTTATACAGTATCAATCTTTAAACTTTTAATCGACGAAGGTCTTTCAGGTACCATTGATGGAAGCCGCTCATCCCAGACTGCTGAGCAGGAGTAATGCACTCATAAATCACTTTGCTAGTACTCGTGCTTGCAGTTAATCCAGCCTCATATACAAACCTAGTTGCAATCGGGGGCTTCCTTGGCGTGGAGTCCCATGAATTATTTAACCAACGGTTTAAACCCTCATCTTCCGGAACGACTAGAGTCAGCTGCCGCTTAGCCCGGGTGATCCCTACATAAAATAGACGGCGCTCTTCTTGAATCTCATCTTCTGTTATCGGCTCATATTCGAGCTCGATTGCCTTGAAATCGTCCCTAAGTTTGCCACCGGGAAATTCTTCGTCTTCTAAACCGATCACTACAACATTATCCCACTCCATACCCTTTGAACCGTGCAGAGTTGATAGAACCAGTGGATCACTGCCCTCTGACGGCTGCTCGGTATACAATATGAGATCCAGAAAGGTACGCGCATCAATTTTGCTCGATGCAAGTAAATCCTCAATCCGAACAACGCCGCGCTTCTCATCATTTGATCGAGTACGTATAGCTGTTCCAGCACCAACGCCGTCAATGAGACCACTTAGCCTCAAATGCGCGAGCACTTCGGCTGCAGGTGTCTCTTCACGATCTTTATCACATAGGTTAATCAGAGCCCGCACAAGTTCTTTCTGTTCACTTGAAGCCGAAATAGATCCTTCAAGTACAGCCCACATATCTGCGTCACGAGCCATTATTCCATTTAATGCCTCATTAAATTTTCCCTTCTCAAATCTGAAATCAGCACCCCATAGAAAACCAAAGATCAATGCGCGCTTATCGGGATGACTTACCAATTCGTTCAGGTTACCGTACAAGCATAGCAACACACCTACGACCAAAACTCCTACCTCGCGCCTTTTTGCCAACGCTGACGACTTACCGTCAAGATAGCAATAGGGCACTCCAGCAAGACGTAGCGCAATTTCAGCTTCTGCGAGGCTAGCATTTGTGCGTGACAGGATAGCTATTGAACCATCAAATTCAGATATGCTTGGAAGTACCTTAGACAAACAATTATCGAAGCGCAGCGTAACCTCTGTTTTCGGTGTACTCGGATGGCTAACACAAAGCCTTTCCAATTTTGTAGAATTGCGTTTTATTACAGAATTGGCCATCAAAGAGAGTGTGTGACCAAAACGGAAAGTACAAGATAGATGAAAAACAGTTGTCTGCTTAAAATGCCGTTCGAATAGACCACCGATAAAATCCGGCCGAGCTCCACGCCACTCATAGATGCACTGATTAAGGTCTCCAACAGCCATCACTGATGTTTCTTCCGTAGCAAGAAATCGAATCATCTCGTGCTGTACCAAGTTTACATCTTGGTACTCATCAATAATGATATGGCGAAAGTTTTCTATGATCTGCTGCGTCGAACGTAATAACGAAGCCGATTCAATTAAGTACTCATCGAAAGTACGCAGCCGATTTTCTTCTAGAAGTTCACAATATCGAGTAAAAGCGCGAATATATTCAGGCTTTTCATCCGCAAATATGGGATCCGCCATCACATCTTGGGGTGAGACAGCCTTTGCACGGCACCGGCTTATAAACAGCTCTAAATCTTCTATGTCATTTATTGGAATGTACCCGGAACCCTGATCAAAGCCTGCCTGGTATGCCTCATTAATCAGGTTACTATACCGAGGGTCTTCTGGCCGCAAGAGTGTCTTTCTTTTAATTATCTTTTGCTTCTCGCCGCGACGCACGATTTCAAAAGCTAAGCTATGAAATGTACGAACCTCAGGAACGTCATCTGAATTTAAGGCTATTTTTAATTTATTCTTAAAACTCAACTGTGCAGATTTGTTGTACTGCAGGATTAGAATTGAGCGCCTATCTACTCCCGCTTTAACCAACCGTTCAACACGCTTTACAAGCGTAGTGGTCTTACCGCTACCTGGCACAGCCTTGATCAGAGCATGGCCATGTTCATGGCTTACTATTTTTGCTTGCTCCCATGTCAGACTCTTTTTTTTCATATTTCTTTCTCATAGCTCGCACATGTGCGTGCCTCCGTGTAAGCAATACGCTTACCTTTGCTTTGACACTCTAAATAGCCATATTCCCATCCGGAAGAATGCTTGCACATAAGACAGTTCGGAAAGTTTTCGTCAGGATCTACGTAACTCAAAAAGCGGCCCAACTTGTTCCGAAGATCAGACTGAGCTACCGACTTTGGCCATACATTTATCTGTGAATTCTCTGCTAAATCCACCTCTCTCAGCGGGATCACACGTTCGTTAAGTCGACCCGAATCGCTCAAACTCCACAAAGACATCTCGACACAGTCCATCGAAACAACATCACTGCAACTACTCATAACTTTAGGTTTAGGGTGGAAGTTATACGCTCGCAAGTACCAATCATCCATTGAGTAAGAGCCGCCGAGTATGATTTGAATGTCATCCACTGAATCAATCTTAAATTCCAAAATTGGAATACCGCTCTCAATCTTTTCAGGTGTGCACGGGTGCGAAACACACATTTCCACATAGCAAAGCCGCTCACTAGAATTGTCACTTAGCATCACATCTGGCGTCAATCCAGTTACTCTGTCGCGCTTTTCAAGTTCGGCCCGATTAAAAATCTTTGTCAAATCGTAGATCGCTGGTACAGCTTTCTGACACCTGTGTTTTTGATCGCTAAAAATCTTCAGGCGCTTGTCGCCACAAGTAATCTTTCGCTCAAGTACCAGCTTGATGGGGGTTCCACTACTTATTGCCTCTATATAGCAATGATAAAACGCTATTTTGGCGCACTTGTGGAGATAACTTTCAAAAGCACAGGAATGATCAGCATGACGGAAGTGCTGCGCGTTTACTTCCCCTAAAACCGGAGTAAGAGGTTTTTTACACCCCGGGCAGATATATAGCGCTGTACGTTTAGCGACACTTATATGAGCGAGGGCGCCCTTTTCGTCTAGGGCGTATGCGTACTGTACCAAACTGTCTTGAGCCATCCTGGACACGAACCTCCATCACAACTAATCTGGCCAGGGATAACTGTCATCCTCCACCAATACGTCTTTAAGCACTTCCAGCTGCCTTACTATTTCCAAGTCCTGCTCATTGTGACGCTGCACTATGAACAACTCCGGAAGCGTAAACTCTTCATTGGCCCATTTAAGCCAGTCGTTAAACTCCTCACCTAAATTAGGGTGTTTCTGAGCGCCTAATGACGTGAGAAAATCTACCATACTTCGGTTTGTTTGTACTTCATCCTTCATCGCAAGGAAGTTACGACGCCTTTGATCGGCATAATCTGCTATTAGTTTTTCACGTACAACTTCACGTCGTTGAAGTTGATAGCTACGCCGCCGCTCCCGAAATTCGGCGCTCTTAACGAAGGATAAGTCACGGCATTTTATTAACTTTTGAACAACCAAATGCAATTGCTGCTCTAGGAGCAATGACTTTGTATCACTGACCGTTTGAGACGCTCCCCAAGTTCCCTCGTACAAAATTGACAATTCACCGGTCGGTAAGAAGTCAAATTCTGGGCCGTACCTATCACGTCTTTCTTTCAAAGGTATTGCCCGCCGAGTAACCCTCTCCTTAATAGTGACATCAATAGATATCGAGTTCATCTCCAATGCAAACGCTGCATTTCCCGAAAGCTTTTTTGTGGCTTGATATTGAAATCCAGAAGCGGCGCAAGTTGATAGAGCCAGTCTGACAGCAAGTATGCTCGCCGAAGCGCAGCCTTAGTGACCAAAACCCGTCGCGGGACATCCTGCCGCAATCTCAAAAAGCCATAGCGATCAGGGTAACCTTTCTCCATAGCCTGCAGACACACCTTCGAACCATTAGAAAGTCGAGTACTAACGCCTTTCTCAAGCAGCGCAGAAACCGCCTTTGGGAACTCGTATACATCATTCGTAGCGACCGTTACTTCGGCTGTGGGCGAATTTATCACAATGATTTTTTCAGCTATGCCATGGTTGATAGCTGAGACTTCTCCCTTTCGGTGTTGTCGTTGCCAATAACCCTGAGGGGGACGAGGAATCTTGTGTTTAACGCAGATTTTTCGCACAGCCACATCGGATACACGTAATTTCTCAGCTACCGAAGTCATCGGCATCGACCAAACTAAATTGTGCAACTCTTTGACTGTAATGCGCATAACCATACCCAGTATTAATCCAACATCCTCATATTCTAGGTTGAAATTATTACTTTGATCATTGTGCCTATAAAACAATGCCGACGAACCACTTCTAGACCCTCATTCAAATACAATTTTAATGACGATCGCAAAATTCATATATTCTAGTGAAAGTACGCGAAAATGCTTCTTGGCTACCGAAGTCAACGCTAGCTGCAACCTGTTTTACGCCGTATCGAGCAGGGTGAGGATGACTATACCCCGACGCAAATCACCAGGGAGTCAAGTACGCTAAGCATTCAAGAAGAAGCCAATAGCGTCGCCGTCGATTAAAAATTCAGGGCCGACTACGGCCAAGAAGTTGGCTCAGATATATGACGAAATCTATGACCAAAACGATTCTGGCGGGCCGCAAAGGTGGCTTACACAATATTTTAGGGCCATAAAGGAATAGTAAGTACTTACAAATTAAACTCGAAAGATGGTTAGTCCAGTCTCTAAGTTTTCACCTCACTACAAGCCCCGAAATACGGGAAATCCAGTCCAGCCTCTAAGTGCTTCTGATGGTCACATCAGAGACTGCATACTTACTCAAAGCCTAAATATAACTAAATTAAAAATCGAAGCAAGACACAAGGAAAAGAGAAGTGTCAGAAAAACCGATAATAAGATGGGCTGGCAGTAAACGGAAGCTACTGCCAACATTACTAGAACATTTACCAGCTGAATACGAAAGGTATGTCGAGCCATTTTGCGGATCAGCATGCCTTTTTTTCGCACAGAACCAGAAAAGGGCTCTCTTATCAGATTTTAACGGAGAGCTAACCAACGCCCTCCTCCTTATAAAGAGAACCAAGAACTTACACGAATCATTAATAAATATCCCCCCGACTAAAGAAGAATACTATCGACAACGCTCAATCAATCCTGAAGACCTTAGCACCCGTGAACGCGCAATCAGATTTTTATATTTAAATCGATATTGTTTTAACGGTGTTTACCGAACAAATATGTCTGGACAATTTAATGTCCCGCGAGGAACTAAGACCGGAGATTTCCCTGCCAACGAAGTATTCGAAAATGCTCGAAAAAAACTTAGACAGGCAACAATCAAAACCTCTGATTACACAGAGACACTGGCATCACTATGCAGTGGCGATTTTGTATATATTGACCCACCTTACTCAAAATCTGGGACCTTTACCGGTGAATACGGTGTAAATAGCTTTACGAGCAACAAACTAAACGACTTAATTGATCAACTTCACGACCTAAACTCCAAGGGAGTCAAATTTCTATTTTCATATAGGCTTTGCGAAGAGACAACAACGAAGCTATCAAAGCACTATCATGTAGAAAACCTAAAAGTAAAAAGGCATATCTCCGGATTCAAGAAATCTTGGGACATCGCCGATGAAATACTAGTTAAAAATTATGGATGATAAACTAAATTTACTGATCGTATCGGACATACACGCAATCGCGAGCAACGAGTCCAGCAAGGAGTCTCATCTTTTATTCGAGAACGGACAAAGCGAATTTGGCAATCGTTTCATTGAATTCACCAAAAATCTCGACAGAAAAATAGATGCACTGGTCTGCCCTGGCGACATATCAACAGCAGGCTCGAAAGACAGCTTTTCCCTTGGCTGGACTTTTTTGAATACTATTAAAAACGAGTTATCAATCCCCGAGATTCTATGCACACCAGGAAATCATGACCACCAATCCAGACCTAATGACAACAACTACAACCCAAAAGAATGGATGCAATACATAACACCAACATTCCCTTTAGAACAGTTCCACCTCAATACATTTTTCTGGAGCTGGAACTGGTGCCACTACGAAAGTTCGAGTGACAAATACAATGTAATCTTAGTCAACACTAGCGCATCACACGGCTTTTCTGAAGAGCACAAACATGGGCGTATACCTAAGGTCGCAGTAAAAAGGATTAAAGAATATATCCAGTCAGACAAGTTCAAAAGTAAACCAATAAACATACTACTCTGCCATCATCATCCGGCAAAAATGGAACACGTTGACGATGACGACGATTATGAGGAAATGTTAGGTGGGGGACTACTTGTCAAAGAGATCAGCGAATGCAGAAAAGGCCCTTGGATAATAATTCATGGCCACAAGCATTTTGCCGACATAACATATGCCAGCGCATCTTCTCTACCGCCTCCGATTATATTTTCAGCTGGCAGCCTTGCCGCAAAGTTATACGAAAAAATCGAGGACCGAACTTCCAATCAGTTTTACATCGTAGAGATTGACCTAAAAAAATCGCTCGCTACTGGAAAAGCCGTCGGTACATTTGAAGCATACGAAGCTCTGCCAGGGGGCCGGTGGGACAAATCAAGATCAACCAACCTCCCGCAATCAGGGGGGTTCGGGAGCGAGAAAAACCCAGGTCAAGTTGCAGATGAAATCTCTAGGCTAATAGACAAAGATGTCCCATTTGTGGAGAGAAACGAGCTCAAGCAATACGACCAATACCTTAATCATTTTACGCCATCAGAAACCAATCGGCTTTGCGGCCTCCTCGAAGACAAGGGCCTCAGCGTAATACGAGAAAAAAATAATATAATTCAAGTTGGAATAAACAATGTCTAAACGAGCTCCATCAATCTATGAATCATTTAATGCGCGCACACTATCCAACGACGCATTATGTGAAACCTTTATTGTGAGTGAGCACTTTCGAAATCTCGCCTCCCCAAACCATACTATCGTAGTCGGACCTCGAGGCAGCGGAAAGACAACGCTAATGCGAATGCTACAAGTAGAAACTCTTAAAATATGGGAAGATCAGGAGTCAGAAGAATTCAGAAAAAAGATCTCATTTTCTGGGGTGTTCATACCAACAGATCGATTATGGAAAAATCAATCTGACAAACTAAGCGGCAGCAACATTATCGCTGATCATGAGGCAAAGTCTCTGGTCATAGCGTCATTTACTTATCATATTTTAGAAAGACTAACTCAAACGCTAATATCTAGAACGAAAAGCGGAGACGGATCCTTTAAATCAATTTCACTGAACAAATCTAATGAAGCGCAACTCACACTTGAACTAGCTAAAACATGGAAATTAAAACCAAATATTTCGTCACTATTAAGTCTCTCGTCAGCCATAACTCAAAAGAAAAAAGAAATATCAGACTATATTTCATGCGTACTGAGTAATACTGTTAAAATCCATTCACACCCTGAAAGGGTTGAAGGAGATATTATCTCAACCATCGGCGCCAGTATTTCATTGATAAACAATTATATAAGCGAAGCCGATGGAAAATGGTGTTTCTTATTCGACGAGCTCGAACTAGCACCAGAGGAGATAATACAACCTCTTGTCGATTCTATGCGAGGAGGCCCTGAAAACATTATCCTAAAGCTTTCGCTCTCGCCGTATCACAGAGAGCTAATAGTAACCAACTCCCCCCTAAGCTCGATGAAGAACCAAGATATATCTTTCATTTGCCTTACAGGCAGCTCAGTTCAGGACGGCCTTGAATTTTCGAGAAAGCTCTGCGGAAATATATTTTCCAAAAATGGTCTAGAAAAGGATATTGAAGAATACTTTGAGCAACCAAAAGAACTTTCAGAAGAAGCGGTATTCTCTGAGCTTGCAAGCAAAGACCTTGACTTCAAAGCTTATCTACACAAGAACAAAATTGAGATAGAGAAAATTAAGTTATACAAAGAAGAAGACAAAAGGCCGACGATACGGAAAGTAAAATTTATTGCAAACCTACGAAACTATTATTTAAAAGCTAATCAACGAGCTAGCAGGAAGCAAGCCCCTAGCTACTACGCTGGATTTAATGAGATCTGCAAAGCATTAGAATACAACCCAAGAATGCTCATTGGAGTAATGAACAAAATATCCAAAAAAGCCTCAAACGAAAGAAAAATCACGATTAGCGCACAACTAACTGCGCTTTCTGAAATGCATAACTCTTACCAAGATCTACTTCAAACTATTGCAATTGACTCACAAGGCAATGAACTAAGAAGCATTTACGATTTAGTAGAAGCGATTGGCAAAGAACTTAGCAAAGACATAAGCGGAGAAAAATTCATAGCCGAACCGAAAGGCGTTATCACATTTAGAACAAAAATCAGTGGCAATTATGTCGAAGCCATAGGATTCGCCCTAAACTCCGGAGCGTTAATAATAGAGAACGACAAAGACGAATCACTATTTAACAAGAATAAAATGAGTACTGCCGAGTGTAGACTTTCATACATTTTTTCACACAAATTTGGAATCTTAACAAATAAAGGCAGGAAGGTAGAGCTCGGGCGACTACTTGGTGGCGAACAAAAAAGCGCAAACTATCTAAGGCCGGTAGACCCACTGCTAACCCCACCGCAAATGGATTTACTATGAAGTTGCTTAAAGAATTTCATGATGGAAATTTTGACTTAGCAATTTACGGGGTTGGTTTTGAAGAAAGAGCCACACATTGCGCAAAAATTTATCTGCAGAAAAAAGTGAAGTCTATCGCCATTGGCTACGATATAAACACAGATAAATTTAACTACCAAAAAAATAAATCTTTTTTTACAGCGAATGGTGCTGAAGTTTACGAGGGAAGCGATATATCCTGCGTAAATTATTTGGATAAATTCTTATCAACCTTAGATCGCGGACAACCTAAAAATATTTTACTAGACATAACAGTGATGAGCAGACATAGACTTGCAGGTTTAATCTTCAAACTACTGGATATCCTACCTCCAAAATCTAAAATCAGCATAACTTATTCGCTGTCGAAGTTTGTAGAACCACCTCCGGGTAACACACCCATCAGGAGTCTTGGCGAAATACTCCCCCAACTTACCGGCGCCCTAGGTGATTTATCACTACCTTCAGCTGTAATTTTTGGTCTAGGTTACGAAAAAGGGAAAGCTTCGGGAGTACTTAATTTTTTAGACCCTAGTGATGCATACATTTTTATACCTTCCAGCCCTGTGAAAAAATTTAGAAAACTAGTCGTAAAAAATAATAGCGATCTGTTTGACAATATCCCTAGCGACAATATCTTCGACTATGATGTATGTGACCCATACTCGACTTACCTAACACTTAGATCACTTGTACTATCAATAAAAAGCCATTGTCGGCCCTTGCTAATTCCACTAGGCCCGAAGATTCTTGCGTCATTGTGTGTAATCCTAGGCAAGGAGCTATATCCAACATTACCAGTGTGGAGAGTTTCTTCAGACTTTGAAGAAACTCCAATTAACCGTGTAGCTAGCGGAATTAAAATTGAATACACCATTGAAGTATAAGCATTTAATACTAAGCAAGGGTTTTCATATCTAAATGATCAACGGCGAGTAACACTTTCGCTTCTAAATTTAAAGCTATTCAGGGTCAGAGTAAAAACTCGCAACAACACACCGCAAAAAGCAAGCTGCAACGAAGGACTTATACGTCTCCACCACCGCCTTTAGCCGGCTTCCGCGAGGCGGGAATAATAAAACCCACCTCTAGCCCAAAAGGCCTAGCAATTTTCTTCAGGGTTTCCAGTGTTGGATTGCCCTTGTCTCGCTCTACTTCCATTAACGCCCTTGGCGCAATATGCAGCACATTTTTGGCATAGTCTTCTTGGGTCATGCCAACAATTTTTCGCATTTTGCGAGCCGCTTGGCCAAGGCTGAGCTCGCCGTCAGCGAGCTGCCGCTGTAACTCCAGTTTTTTCTCGGTTGGATTATTGGGGCGCTTCATAAAATCACCTCTAGATTTAGAAGAGCAGAGGCCTCTCTTTCGATGGCATGTTTGCGTTGTGTTATGACCGTTGGGTCAACGGCCTCCCGCGCCATGATCTCAGTCAGTGTTGTTAAGCTGAGACCAAAGTCCTTAAGTTCAGTAATGAGCGCCTTTTTATTGATAATTGCCGGCATGGCATCAATCACTTTTTCCCAAATTGGAATACCGCCCTTTTCCTGATCACCCTCCCATCGGCTTACTCGGGCAATGCCTTCAGGGTCCAAATACATCGGCGCAAAATCGAATAAGGGGGTCAGCTCAACGCGGCCATCCTCATGACGAAATACCGCCGTATTCCGGCCATGGTTATCTTTGTTACCGAGGGCAATGTTCAAGGAATCGCGCTTTAAGTATTCCGTCACTTCGCGCTGCGGGTCAGTGGTATGAGCGATCAAAGCGTTGAGCAGCACGTTGTGCGAAGGTGAGCCTCCCGCTTCCCCACCGTAGCGACAAATCTCTGTCAAGGACAATAGACTCTCCATACCGATACGTTGAAGCCCTTGTGCCGTGCGAGGACGGTCAAAGCGTGGAATCAACAGGGTATTTCTTGTCCGTTGCAGTTCGCCATGCACCCGAATACCAACTGCTTTGGCCAACTTCATATAGGTGGCCTCTAAACGCAACACCTGCCGGTCACTGTCGGTTTTTCCGCGCGGAAACTTAATTAGCCACGACGAGGCTATGGCCGCATCAGGCAGTGCACCCTCTGCATGCCAACGACCGGCTTCATCAAGCACCATAAGGAATTTGGGGGCAACGCCCGCCACATCTGAGGCACCAGAGGTGTGGGCACCGTTTTGGTAAGCGTATTCAATAAAATGTTCTTGGCGCTCACAAATTTCATCTAGGGTGAACCCAGGATGGTCAGTCATTGCAACTGCGATACCATCTGGTCCGGGCGCCTGCATATTGGGGTCGCGAGCCATCGCCGCTTCGCGAATACGCAGATTACCTGGCGGCGAGCCGGCGCCATGCAGAAGTAACTCCAGGTCAGCATGGTGGCCATCGCTTATACCCAGGCGCTTTACCCAGTGATCTCGCCCCGCTCCGCTGGGGAGAAGATCCAAGAGAAATGCTGGCCAACTGGCTATGTCTCGAATCAATAGCTCAACAGGATAATTACAACCCAACCCTGCTGGCTTTTGAGTATTCTCCTGAATATGGGCAATCGCATAGTCATCGTCATACTGCAGGCGAGACGAGTCGAGGTGACTATGGCCAGCAACAGAGATGGTAGCGGCTTCCAGCCATTCGCCGTCACGATAAATTTCAATGGTTACTGTATCCACAAAAAGCCCTTAAGCAATAAACAAGTCATTAAAACAGCTAATAAATAGTAATCTGTCAATAAAACTAGATATTAAGATAGCCAAAACTAAAATCACGACGCTCCCGACGTATTGCTATTACTTTCCAGTAAACCGCATATAGGCTTTGCAGATAATTTAGCCATTGAAGCAGCTAATAAATAAGAAATCGACAAGAAAGTAGCTACTTTAATAGCCAATAATAAATGATCACCTTGCCACTAACAAGCATTGCGCGTAACGACACTACATTTGGACTTTTTAGGGATAGATTGATATTTGGGTATCAGAAGCAGCATCGACACGGGGCAATCGACACGGGACAGGCACTCTCAATTGCAGATTGTTGCTGCAATGAATCTATTGTCAACGCGACCCCACTTCCTAGAACCATCATCCCTGCAGCTTCATTAAAAGAGGCCTCACATAACAAATTTCCGACATTGCCTAGCTCTCCGATAACGGATAAATATTCAAAAGTAGTATTAAGCTTTAGTCACTTTCCGCAACCAAAATTAATAATTTAGTGATACTGCTGCGCTCAGTAACGTAGGCGCGGCAAACGCATATACAACCCAAGTTTTCATAACGATAGCAGCTACATCACTCATCGATAACGAACTATCGTTTCGTCCCTCCTCCATTCAGATGATCACTAACGCAGCCATAGCGATTATTCTGCACGTAGTTTATTTATTAAATCGCAGACCATTGAAACCTTGGCGCTGTTTACCACGACGCTAATATCAATCACTACAAAATATAAAAACAACGAGCGACACTATGCCAACTTCACCATCCGCGTTTAGCCCTCTAACTGTCGGCCCGATAACGTTAGCTAACCGCTTCATCAAATCTGGCGCCAATGAAAATATGTATTGCAAGGGCTTCCCCACTAAAGCCTTGCTCAAACACCACAGCGAGCTTGCAGCAGGTGGCGTGGCTTTGACGACATTGGCTTACGCTGCGGTAGCCAAAATTGGACGCACTCTGCCCGATCAGCTCTGGTTGCGCGATGAGGTGATGACTGACCTAAAAGCAGTCACTGACGCAATTCATGCCGAGGGCGGTAAGGCATCTTTGCAAATCACCCACGGCGGCTCTTTTGTCACCAGTATCTGGATTCCTCGGCCCACCATCAGCGCCTCCAGCGGCTTGAATGTCGCGGGTATATTCCACGGCAATATCTGGCAACGCGCCATGAATGAAGACGACATGAGCCGAGTGATCAGTGAATTTACAGAAGGCGCTAAATTTGCAGAACGCGCTGGTTTTGATGCAGTAGAAATACACATGGGCCACGGCTACCTGCTGAATCAGTTTATTTCGCCATTAAGTAATAAGCGCAAGGACGAGTACGGTGGCAGCGCCGCAAATCGCGTGCGCTTTCCAGCTCGCGTGCTGGCAGCGGTAAAACAGGCCGTAGGTAATAAACTTGCCGTCATCGCTAAAATCAATGTCGCCGATGGCATACGGCGCGGAGCCACCGCCGACGATGCGACCGTCACGGCGAAAGCACTTGAAGATGCCGGAGCTGATCTATTGGTGCTTTCCGGCGGTCGCAATGTGGAATCCACTTGGTTTATGTTCGGCAGCCCAATGAATCAGGAAGCCTTTGCAAAGGTATTTAAGCACAGTCCTTTGCAGCGCCTTTTAATGAAAGCCGCTGCGATGGGAACACCCAAAGGCCTAAAATTCAAAGAGATGTATTTTCGGGATTACTCACTGAAAGTTAGAGAAGCAGTAAAAATGCCTCTCGCATATCTTGGCGGTATTAAAAGCATGGCGAATATCGAACAAGCAATGGCAGATGGTTTTGATGCTGTCGTCATGGCAAGGGTTCTGCTGCACGATTCTGCGTTGGTAAACAAATTAAAAAACGGTGAGGTCTCTGCCTCTGAATGCACAAACTGCAATGCCTGTATTCCACAAATCTACAACGAGGCCGGCACCTACTGTGTATTGAACACACCCAATGACCCAGCACTGAATAAAATTCGCGCCGCTGAGTAGCTTCCTCGCACTAAATCATAAAAATAAATGACATCAAAGTCATTGATTTGGAAATTTCGGGGACAGTCTGCTTAGTTCCGGCTTCTCACGGCCTGATACTTATCGCAATATACAATCCCTACATTTGGAACAATAAGGGCGACAGCAGGTAACTGCCCGTACTGAAGTTATATTCCTTAGCTACCTCACCTTTTGACTTTTTTACTCCTCTTTCACTTAAACCAGACCAAGAGTCTCAACCGAAGCGATAACATCATTGAGCCCAGCGTGGCAATCAACGCTCCCCAGATATTCCGTCGATGCACCCCCTCACAATCCGAAAGCATCAAATTAATTCTCAGGCAATGTCCACAGCTCAAGCACACCATCTTCTGAAACCCACAACACAGTGAACAGATTGTTTAACTCAGCGGCATTAACTTCATAGGGCCTAGGACGATAATAAACGGGGCGTAGATTGGTATCTCCATTAACACGAAGGGGCTCAGATGCATTAGCCAAGTCAGATGGCGCCTCTACACCATAGACACCGTCAAACTTACTGTACGTAGTAACTGACCAGAAAAAACGGTAACGCCCTTGATGATAGGAGACCTTAAGAAACTCCTTTACCAGCTCATGATCATCTATAACGATACGAGGAACAACCTCCATGCCCAGATCGCTGGAATCTCCCTCTTTCAGCGCACCCGATGCCAGTACTTTCTTTGCATAGATCGCAGACTCACCCTCGCCTACCGAACCTTCAACCAGAGCCCCCTCGACCCAACTCACCAAATAATCTTGTCCGTCGTACGCAAGTTGAATATAGCGAGGCGTGTCGCCAATGTCGTCACGGATTTTGACTTCTGCCGCCGTTAACGGCACACCATTCTTATCCAGTGCCCGCCCAACTATCGGCCGATCAATTCCATCAGCCGCACCATGAAAAAAGTGCGTACTCCAGACCACTAAATATCCATCGGCGCCGCCAAGAACGTGCGGCGTAATAAGCCGATTGCGAGAATCAAAATATTCCTCCGGTGAGTCAGAGATCAACAGCCGGTCTGAAACAGATCCATCCGAATAGATTTTGGCACCCCAAATTTCATGAGTAAACTTGCCATCAGCATATGACGACTCTACCCACACGGAGAAAGCGCCGCCGCTTCCATACGTCAAATCCGACCTTTCCGGAACCGCGTTCACACCGGTACGAGAAATATGGATGGGCTCGCCATCCAAAATCGAACCATCAGCAGAAATACGACGTCCTACCAGCCGATAATCAGTGGTGTACGTTAATAAATATTGCTCACCATCAAAAGCAAGGTGGTAATTCAAGCTATCGCAGTTGTTGAATTCATCTGTATCGATCTCAAACTCCGACATTACGCGCTTATCGTTTCTGTATATCACGCCAACCAAACGCCAGATTCTCTCGCTAGAGGTGCTTGGCGGCCGGCATGAAATAACCAGCAAATTATCGCCGTCGCTCGCGACTTCAGGGCGCCCAGGTTGTGACAAATCAGAACTGAGCGCGAGGTCACGCACAACGAATTGCCCAAATCTCATTTGCTGGGAAAGGTGTCTGACTACCTCTTGGTTCTTTGGAAATTTCTTTCGCTCCGCCACGTAAAGCGTGCCCACCACCTCATCATCTAGGAGAACGGACGTTTGCATAAACCGGAACTTCAAGCCACTTATCCCTTCGATTTCTGCGTCAAAGATCAACTCCCAACCATCGAACCCGTCAATGCTAATGGGGCGACTTGATACTTCAACAATATTTTTTAAACCCTCATCCTCACCTGCCACCTCTTCGTCCGAGATCGGAAAACGAAACAGGATTACCGTCTCTGCAAATCGATCACTAGCATCTTCTTGCGGCTCGTAAAAGACAGCTACCAAATCGGGGTCAGAGGTGTCTACGTCCCATCCAGATGGGTATATTGCAGACACCTTGGATGACAGGCCCTGATAGGAGGAAAAGCTGGTTTCTTCAGGTGAAATAGGAACGATTTCGTCAGTATTACCGCCACCTCCTGAGCCGCCACCACATGCCTCGAGCAAACTTACTACTAACAGGAAGAATATCCTTTTCATATCATACTTCTCATTCCATTGACGTTATGGTTTCTTTTGAAGAATAGAGTTCTAGCCTAGCGCATAATACCGAGAAATAACATTTTTTATAAAATTTGAAATCGACATTATATTTTCAATATGACAAGGAGATCCTAGGGACGCTCAACTTATTTGCGGCGCTTCCATAAGTAAAGAGAAGCCATTCAGAGAATTGTCGCCACAAGCAAATAACGTCGCAACGCAAATCTCTGCTACGCTAGTTTTCTGAAACCACATTCCGCAAAATTTATTCAATATTGGCTTCCCTACTAACAGATCTATAATAATGAGCGTATTGCTAAAACAATGACAGACACCATCACCTCGGCGCTATTAAACAACCCGCAGTATGCGCTCGCCATTGTGTTTCTAAACGCGCTCTGCGAAGCCACTGTCCTAGTGGGGCTGTTTGTTCCCGGTGCGGTGCTCGTGGTCGTCACCACCTTTATTTACTCACAAGGTATCGCGACTATCCCAGAGATTATGTCAGCCGCGTTTTTGGGCGCCTTACTTGCGGACAATACCGGCTATCATCTGGGAAAGTTCGCCGGCCCAAGGTTTCACGAGTCACGCTTTGCGCTACGTTACGCGTCAAAATTGCACAAAGCAGAGAATCTAATACAGCGCTATGGCTGGGGAGCAATACTGATTGGGCGCTTGTTAACGGCCATCCGCAGTATTGTTCCGCTGCTAACTGGCATCAGCGGCTTTTCAGCTTGGCGGTATTTAATCTTTGATATTATTGCCTGCGCCATTTGGGCAGCGGGGCTTGGCTTAATTATCACGGGAGTTGATAGCGTGATCGGCTGAGGTAGACGCCACACACTGCCGCGGACATATAACTAAACCAATTGATTTAGTCACCGGCGGGGTAACTGAAAACGAATGCCTAAGGGGCTGTTTCGCTACATGCTCTGCATCAACGCCGGGCGCCATCACTACACTCAGAGTTAGACGCCGACTAGGCTGATGATTAAATCGCTTTCGCTGGAATAGTAGCTCGGCCGTAGGCGACCAAGCCGCCGCCAAACAAATACATCGTCAGCCCATATACCATTGACGGAATAGCCATTTCCTGTGAGCCCAGAATGGTTGTGGCGACAAGAATACCGATGGTGCTATTTTTTATACCCAGCTCCACCGCAATAGCCAATTGATCTGCTTTCGCCAAACCGGTAAGGCGGCCAAGACATAAGCCGGCGGCAACTCCTAAGGCGTTAAGAAGCAAGCAAGCTGGCCCAGCTTGAATCAAGAGACTAACAAGGTGGTCGCGTAAACCGTAAGAAATGATCACAACTAAAACCACCAGAACCACTGCGCCAAATCCATTAATTGGCTTTTCAGCCCGGCGGGCAAATTCTGGCGCCTTGGCCCGAATAAGCATGCCAATACCTGTTGGCAGTAACACGATAATCACCAACATGGCGATAGTATCGATCACGGGCATGGTGACATTGGCAGACTGACCTAACTGCCAACTCAACGCCAGATTCACCAATAGCGGCAAGGTCATGATGGTCGCGATACTGGCGATGGCGGTAACAACAATAGAGAGCGCCACATTACCTCTAGCCAAATAGGTAATAACATTCGACGTTGCACCACCGGGGCAGGCCGCTAAGATCACCAAACCTACGGCTATCGCGGGGGATAAATCTAAGCCCCATACCAGTAAAAACCCGAACGAAGGTATGAGTAAAAGTTGCCCGATGCTACCGGCTATGGAGGCTCGTGGATGCTTTGCTTCTTTTACAAAATCACCGGCAGTTAAACCAAGCCCCATACCTATCATGATGATAAAAAGGGAAACCGGTAGACCGATACTAATAAACACACTTTGCCCCATCGTTTTGACCTTATTGTTTTATTGAAACTATCTGGAACGGTAGTGTAGGTTGAAACGGATATTTTATCTGTGACAACCGTATTTTTTTGTTCGAGTTTTAGGCTTATTTATTAAGCAAGTTCGCTGGCAGTTATCCAGCTCTGTAAGTTAAGCCATAACCGCTCGGCCACATCAGAATCATCCGCTTCCGTACTCGCCACGGCTATCTGCGCGTTGCGATAGTATTTTCCCGACATTAATACGTCTTTCGCTGCGGTGGCGCAGTGAATCTGGGTTTGTGCACCCTGCTTTGGTGTTTTCAGAAAAAGCTTTTCTACTGGTGCCAAGGCCTTGCGCATTTTTTCTATCACCCCGGTGTCAGCTAAACCTTTACCTGCCACATTCGTGTATACCGCGCCGGGGTGTAGGCAATAACTAGTAACACCATCTTTAGAAAAATGGGTGTCAATACTGCGCGTGAAATGCACCAAGGCTAACTTGGATTGCCCATACGCGTTCCACGAATTATAAGGACGCTGCGGATTAAAAAACTCACTATTAAGACCTTTTCTATGTAGTTGCGAAACCACATTCACTATGCGGCTATCGCCTGATGTTATCGCCGAAACTTGTAGCAAGGGCAGTAGACGATAAGTTAAATGTGCAGTACCTAGATAATTAACGCGCCACTGAATTTCAAGATCATCGGCACTTAATTGCGGGGAGTCCCACCTCGACATGAGATCAAGATGGATTCCCGCATTAT
>JBLHTH010000045.1:0-20376 GCA_047627195.1 Pseudohongiellaceae bacterium
AGAATCAACCTAAAGCTTTTCGACTAGCCAGGGTTTTACCGACTCCAAAGCAGCGGGAACTGCATCGGGATCTGTACCACCAGCCATGGCCATATCTGGCCTACCACCACCTTTACCACCAACCTGCTGAGCCACCATATTAACAAGATCACCGGCTTTGACCCTATCAGTGACGTCTTTGCTGACCCCAGCTACCAAGCTAACTTTACCTTCGGCAACGCTAGCCAACAAAACTACCGAACTGCCCAATTTGTTCTTCAGCTGATCGACTGTGTCGCGCAGCGACTTCGAGTTAAAACCTTCCACATTAGCGATCAGGACCTTAACGCCAGAAAGCTCAATCGCCTGAGAAGCTAAATCACTGCCCGCACTGGATGCCATTTTGGATTTGAGTTGCTCCAACTGCTTTTCCAACGCTCGATTATTGTCGGCTAGCTGCTGAACTTTAACGGCTATCTCCTCTGGCTTACTTTTAACGATTTCACAAAGCTGCTTTAGGGTATTCTCTTCCCGCTCAATAAGAGCAAGCGCGCCCTTGCCAGTTACGGCTTCGATTCGCCGAACTCCTGCGGAGATTCCTGATTCACTAGTAATTTTAAAAAGCCCTATGTCGCCGGTGCGGTCCACATGAGTTCCACCGCAAAACTCTACTGAATATTTTCCAGCCATACTGACGACCCGCACTTGCTCACCGTATTTTTCACCAAAAAGTGCCAGTGCGCCTTTCTTACGGGCCTCGGTTATGGCCATCACTTCTTTTGTAACTGAGTCATTACCAAGGATCTGCGCATTCACCAAGTCTTCTATTTGTCTTAGCTCATCAGCCGTAACAGGCGCTGAGTGGGAGAAATCAAAACGAAGACGCTTTGCATCAACCAGCGAGCCTTTTTGTAAAACGTGCTCGCCCAAAACCTCACGCAGAGCAGCATTCATCAAATGTGTTGCAGAGTGATTCAAAGTAATCGCGGCACGATCCGCCGTCGCCACTGAAGTCGCAACCAAGGTTCCCTCTTCTAATGCGCCTTCCTTCACCACGACTCGATGCACGAGGACATCGTTCTGTTTTTGAGTATCAATTACCTCAGCGGTGCCACCGACAAACTTTAACCAACCTGTATCTCCAACCTGCCCGCCAGACTCACCATAAAACGGACTATTGTTAAGCAAAACCAGTACCTCATCATTCACTTTGGCACTGGCAAGGCTTTGATTATTGAGGCTATAAATTTGCTCCACTTTTGAGTCGCTAACCAATGCCTCATAACCTACGAAATCGGTTCGAACATCGGGCCCAAGATCTAACTTCTCGGCAGCCGTAAAATTACTGGCTGAGCGGGCCTTGTCTTTCTGTACCTGCATAGACTGCTCAAAGCCGTCCATGTCAATTTTTAGAGCGTGCTCTCTAGCAACATCTGCGGTGAGGTCGACTGGGAAGCCAAAGGTATCGTAAAGTCGAAAAACCGTGTCTCCGGCCAGCGTATCGCCCTTTAAGTCTGCTATGGCTTTTTCAAGTATCACCATGCCATTTTCTAGAGTACGAGCGAATTGCTGTTCTTCTTCATTTAAAACTTTTTCGACTAGGGCTTGTTTCTCAACCAGTTCGGGATAAGCCTCTCCCATTACCGCTACCAAAGACGAAACCAACTTGTAGAAAAACACATCCTTCACACCAAGCTGGTAGCCATGGCGCACCGCTCGGCGAATGATCCGCCGCAGCACGTAGCCCCGACCTTCGTTGGAAGGTATTACCCCGTCCACAATTAAAAACGAGCAGGATCGAATATGGTCAGCAATCACCCGAAGGGACGTGTTAGTGGTATCAGCCACACCGGTAACCGCCGCTATGTCTTTCAGCAAGGCCTGAAATAGATCAATCTCGTAATTGTTATGAACACCTTGAAGAACCGCTGCTACGCGTTCCAAGCCCGCGCCGGTATCAACTGATGGCTTCGGCAAAGACTTTAGTGAGCCATCCGCCTTGCGCTCGTATTGCATGAACACCAAATTCCAAATTTCAATATACCGATCGCCATCTTCGTCAGGGCTGCCCGGAGGGCCGCCTGGCACATCTTCACCATGGTCGTAGAATATTTCAGAGCAAGGACCACACGGGCCAGTATCGCCCATGGCCCAAAAGTTGTCCTTTTCGCCCAATCTAGAAAAACGGGTCGGGTCGACTTTCATTTCATCCAGCCAGATAGCCTCGGCTTCTTTGTCATCCGTGTAGACAGTTACCCACAGTTTTTCTGCAGGCAAACCTAACTCTACGGTTAAAAATTCCCACGCGTATTGAATGGCCTGTTTCTTGGAATAGTCGCCAAAGGAAAAATTTCCTAACATTTCAAAAAAAGTGTGGTGACGTGCTGTATAACCCACGTTTTCTAGATCGTTATGCTTGCCCCCAGCTCTCACGCAGCGCTGAGAGCTAGTGGCTCGATTGTAGGACCTAACCTCATCACCCAGAAAAGTATCTTTAAATTGCACCATTCCCGCATTAGTAAATAGCAATGTAGGATCATTGCCAGGGACTAGCGAGCTACTAGGCACAATTTCATGTCCCCTTTGGGCAAAGAAGCTTAAAAATGTTTTTCTTATATCCGAACTTTTCATTGGGTTTACCAAGCTTTGATGAGGTGCAAATTGTGGGCTTGCTTAGAAGCCCCCAAAAAGCCGAGGATTATAGCCCTTTATGCACTGAAAATGCAGGCCTTTTGTACGTAAATACCGGAAAAGCATAGACAAATAATGAGCTTTGATGTGCTGCAGTGAGTTTTAGAATTGGCTAGCCCAGTCGCTGCAGTCGCAGCAGGCCTAATGAGATTCTAACGGCAGCTATTCTGGGTCTTTAGATTCGCCAGAACCCAAAAGAGAAGACTCCGGCAAAGCAAACGAAAAGGACTTAAGCTCAGGATCCAGTGGCGTGCGCAACTTACCATCACTAGAGAGCATTATCGCGATGGCCCGTGTGTTTGGAAAATGGCTCAGGATTATGGTGAGAATGATAAGAAAAGGCACGCAGAGTAACATACCAATAATCCCCCATATAGTTCCCCAAAGCGCTAGATTGAGTAATATAACGATAGGACTCAAGTTGAACGACGACCCCATCATGCGAGGCTCTAGGATATTCCCAATTAATATCTGACACAGCCCGATAGCGGCCAGCACAAATAGGAATAGCGTATAGCCATCCGATTGAGCCAAAGCAATCAATGCCGGGAATATCGTTGCGATAATTGAGCCTACCGTAGGAATGAAATTTAGCAAGAAAATGAGCAGCCCCCACACTCCAGCGAAATCGACATCCAATAGCCTCAGCACAATATAGCTTAATGATCCGGTGAGGGTGCTAGTGAACATTTTGATACTAATGTATTTTTGAATGTCATCGCGAATTCTAGAGATGATTTTCCTCGCACCGCTCTCCTTTCCCCCCTCGCTAAACAGCGCCGTAATCTTCCCGTCGAATTTCCCTTGCTCAAGAAATAGAAACAATATGTAGATTAAAATAAGCCCGCCACTTGCCAATATACTGGCGAAAGAGGAGGCTATCGATGCGGCATAGGCTGGCAGATCAATCCAATTGCTTATTGTTGTCATCACGCTTTGTTCTGACAATACTGCCATATCAACAAAAGGCATACCCTCTAATCTAATCGTTAGATTTTCTTGATATATAGGAACGACTTCTAAGACCTCATCCAATCTCCCGCTTAAAAAACTGATCAAAGCCCAGATAACAAAAAGAAAGCTAAAAATTGAGGCAAGCAAACAAACAAGAGGAGGGAACTTAAAGCTGCCGAGAGTTAACTTCTGAAATGCCACCGAAAGCGTGTTGATGAGATACCAAAGTGCGACTGCGATCACAAAAGGCAAAATAAGACTTTGGCCTACATCTAATAAATAAAAGACAAGAACCACTAAAATCGCTGTCGCTGTGTAATTTAGAACCTTCATATTGAATTCACACTCGCCAATTAAATCTAAATTTGCTATTGAAACGTTCGATTTGCGAAGAATATCACATTTTCTTATTCCCTCCCTCTTTAGTCTTAGAGCTGTAGTAATCAGCAGAGAGATTTAGCCTAAGATGAGAGCAGCACCATGAAACTTGATGGTTATTCAGACTTAGTTAAAATCGGCGAAGGAGGAATGGCGTTAGTTTATCGCGGCATTCAAGATTCTTTGCAACGCCCTGTCGCCATTAAATTGCTACTCAGTGATTTAAGCCAGAATGTGGAAGCACGCCATCGTTTTGAAAAAGAATCATTTATCATTGCGAGAATGAACCACGCCAACATCATTCATGTGATGGATCGAGGCATAACCGAAGACGATCACCCCTATTTCATTATGGAATACATCCAAGGTATTGATCTTAATACCGCAATGAAAATCCGCGAGATCCCCCACACTGAAAAGTTTGACATTATCATTCAGGTACTAAAAGCACTTTCTTACGCACACAAAAATAACGTGATTCACCGAGACATAAAGCCAGACAATATCCTCATTGACGATGATGGAAATGTAAAAATACTTGACTTCGGAATCGCTCAGTTCTATGAGGGAAAAAGCACATCCTGCGACCGCACATCCACCGGCACGGTCATGGGCACATACAACTACATGTCTCCAGAACAGCAAGAGTCTTCAGATAACGTCACTGTGCGCAGTGACCTCTATTCTATTGGGGTGGTGATGTATGGATTATTTACAGGAAAAATACCAACAGGACGATTCCCAGACCCCTCAGAATTAAACCCCGAAATCAACAGCCGCCTTAACGATCTTATTCTGCAATGCCTAAGCAGTGACCCCAAAGGCCGGCCTGAATCTGCAGAGCAACTCAAAACACAGCTACTAGGGATTTCAGCTGGAGGCCATTTAGAGGAAGATCAACACAGACGTGCCGAAAAAGGCATAACAAAAATTAAGTCCAAATTTCTCCTGCTTGATGTATTGCGTGAAGATCAATACGGCGCAGTCTACTTATATCAGCAAAAAGAAAAAAATAACTTACTTATCATTAAGAAAAAAAACAGCTCAACCACCGGCTTTGAAGCAAGTAACCTACTCGCTTCACTGCAACACAAAAATATAGTTAATACCCTCGCCACATCAAGAAACGATGATTTTTTTATTCTAGTGCAAGAATATTTAAGTGGCGGCTCACTCCAAGACAAACTTGCCTTTCAGCTAAGCTGGCAAGATACATTAAATATTTCTAAGCAGATCTGTGAGGCAATGATTTTCGCCCACAACAATCGAATCATTCACGGTCACTTAAGGCCAACCAACATCCTATTTACTTCCGAAGGCGAGGTAAAGGTCACCGATTTCTCATTGCAAGATGACATTACCGATGTCGAAACCGCGCATTACTACTACTTGGACAACGAATCTCGCTCTATTGAAGGCGACATTTATGCAATGGGTGTCATTCTCTACCAACTGTTCACAGGCTGTCTGCCAAGACGACGAAACGAAACTGGCTTCGCGGTGAGAAAATATTTTGCCAAGCTTCCTAGCAACATTCAGGAACTTATTACGAACATGCTCTCTACAATTCCAGCCAACCGTCATAGCGACAGCTTGCAGAAAGCTGTCGCTATTTTCGATCATCATACCCAGCGAAAACGATTCAAATCATTCAACGAAAGGCCATCTGTTCTAAAAAATTCTCAATCTGATCGCCGTAAAGGAGGCAGAGGTGCTAAGATATCCGTACCTGCGTCGATACATATAGCCGTCAAAAATGCGACTACGAGAAAGCAGATTACCGGTCGTGTTGGTCTACTATTTTTCTTATTGGTACTGATCTATTCTCAGTACCATTTTGTATTTGGTGGCCAAGAAAAATTACACAAAAGCATGCCGTATTTCTATACTCAAATGGCAGCTAAAATCGAAGGAATGATAGGACCAATCAATGTCAGAGGAAACACTCCAAGTGAAAATAGCCGGCTTTACTGACATTGGGCTGCGTCGCAACCACAATGAAGACCATATCGGGTTTAATCAACAGCACGCAATAGCTGTTCTGGCAGATGGCATGGGGGGGCATCAAGCTGGTGAAGTCGCCGCACACATGGCGGTTAATTCGGTACTAGAAAAGCTTCAAAAACTTTGCGAAGGAAAATCTTCGGTACCGATAACCAGTTCTCAGTTATTAGAGTTCGTCTCCAATACAATTTCTCATAGCAACAGCGTTATCTTTAACGCTGCAGAAGCGATCAACGAGCACAAAGGGATGGGGACAACACTTGTTGCCGCCGTCATTAAAGACTCCAAAATATATGCGGGCCACGTTGGAGATTCGAGACTCTATCTGTTTCGTGACCGTGCCCTGCGCCGCATCACACGCGATCACAGCTTAGTGCAGGATTTAATAGATAAGGGCTTCTATACCGAAGAAGAAGCTAAATCGGCAAGTGTCGGACATATTGTCACGCGCGCGTTAGGTACCAAGGCTGAAGTTGAAGTTGATACTATTGAGCACGATGCGCAGTCTAATGATGTTCTTTTGCTTTGCTCTGATGGCCTCTCGGACATGGTCGCTGACTGGCAAATAGAAGAAACTTTAGCTGATTATCAAGAGGATATTAACGAAGCAGCTAAGAGGCTGATCGTGTTAGCCAACCGAAATGGAGGCAAAGACAATATTTCTGTCATTTTGATGCAAGTACAACAAGTTTAAGGTTTTCACTCATTTGATAAAGCGCTTAAACGTATTTACTGAAAATAAAGTGGAATACAGCCATGACTGGTAAATTGGAATTTAGTTTCAACTCAAGCAAGCTAGGCAATTTCCCTCTCGATAAAGAAGTAATGACTATTGGGCGACGGGAAGACAATGATATTCGCATTGAGAACCTTGCGGTAAGTGGCCATCATGCAAAGCTGCTAACTATTTTTGAAGACTCCTTCCTCGAGGATTTAAGCAGCACAAATGGCACCTATGTCAACGGTAGGAGCATCGAAAAACATCCCCTTCGCAACGGCGATGTAATCATCATAGGCAAACATGAGCTTCGCTATGTTAATGACGCCACTTCATTAGGCGAGGACGCTGAAAAAACAGTTCTTATTCGTCGCAAACCAGAATCAATGCCACGACTTGAGCCTAAAATCGACATACCGCCACGGCTTGATGGCGCACGCTTACAAATACTTAACGGTAGAAGTGCTGGTCGAGAGCTTCCTCTGGTAAAAGGGTCTGTGAAACTTGGCAAAGCTGGTGGCGAAATTGTCCAAATTAATAAGCGACCAGACGGTCACTTTATTGTGTACCTTGACCAATCTGCCAATGAAAGCGCTCCCCGGATTAACGGCCATCACCTAGGGTCGCGTGCTGTGAAGCTCCACAACCACGATGTGATTGAAATCAACCGCCTAAAGATCGAGTACTATCTCGCAGGTTAGCCCGCAAAACTCGCAGACTAGAGTGCAATCAGCTGTCAAAACACCGCACACTGCTTTCACGGTTTGTTTGACAACCGATGCTAATCTATTGCACTGTCTAGCTGTTGGTTCATGACGCTTGGCCCTACCAAAAATTAGAATAAACGTCACAAACCGTAATGAATGACAAAATAGAGCGAAGCAAATAAACAAATGAAATCAATTACATTTTATCACTCAATAATTTGTCCGCGCTGTGCATTAGCTCGCTTGCACCTTAAAAATCTAAAAAAAGAATTCCCTGATATTGAGATAAATGCAGTGGAGATTATAAATAATACAGAGGCGATGAAATCAGATGGTGTAAAAATGTTTCCAGCCTTAGTGCAAGAAGGCAATGTACTATCTGGCTTTCTACTGACAAGGGCCGCTATTAGAACTTATCTTACCGATCTTTAGTTTTCAGCTTTTCTACGTTCGAGCCCATATTTCTTTCTTGCAGCGGCTGCGCTTGTAGTTCAAACAGCAGCCTAACTTGAGGCTATTCGGCCACTTTCCAATGACTCAACAATTAGCTGCTCAACCACGTTATACAGTTGCCTTAAATGGTCTCGCCGCCCAGCGCTGGGCCTGCTGTCAGAAGTTGCTACCACCACAAGATCGAGCTCCTTAATTACGAAGATCAACTGCCCTCCGTAACCCCAAGCTACTGGCACTTGTATGCCCGCCAAGTCACGCAGCCACCACCCATAGCCATAATAACGATCCTGGCCTCTTGGCGACTGCGCATAAGGCTGATGGGAAGATTTTATCCATTGCTGCGGGATAATTTGATTGCCTGCCGCTTGCCCGTTATTTAGGTACAACTCGCCAAACGCCAGCATCTGCCGAGCAGTCATTTCCAAATTATTACCACCAAAATAAATCCCTTGCGGGTCTTGAGACCAATATGACATTGAAAATCCCAAGGGGGATGCCAGGTACTGCTGGGCGAAGCTTTTGGAATCTGTTCCTGTCGCCTTGGTTAGTATCGCGGACAATAGATGACTGCTGCCGGTGCTGTAGAGCATCGTTTCACCTGGCTGCGCTATTAGTGGTTGATTCAAGGCGAATTCAACCCAATTCTCGCTTAACACCCATTTTCCA
This sequence comes from Pseudohongiellaceae bacterium, assembly GCA_047627195.1. Lineage (GTDB taxonomy): Bacteria > Pseudomonadota > Gammaproteobacteria > Pseudomonadales > Pseudohongiellaceae > UBA9145. The sequence goes on from JBLHTH010000045.1 coordinate 8,551, forward strand.
TAGTTGCGATTGCTGGTTGTTTCCAACCCTGACTGCATAGTTAGCAAGTCCTCGATGGTGATATCCAATTTTTCTGGAGTGAACGAAGGCGAGAGGTAGTCAGGGAAAAACTCAGCTATCGGAACCGCAACTGACTCTATATATCCCTCGGCGATAGCAATACCGATTAACGCAGAGATGACACTTTTTGAAGCCGACTTCATATTGGCAGGACGGCGCGCCTCCCAGCCATTGAAATAGTCTTCGACAACCAGTTCACCATGGTGACTTATTAAAAAACTGTTGAGCCTGGGTAGAGTCGATGCAGCTTTTCTGGCAGGTTCGAAATTAGCTAAAAGGTTTTCTTCAGCAGCGTGAACAGCCCAGCTAAATCCGCTGAGGGTTATCAGCAGAGAAAAAGAACATAAAACAAGACATAACGAATTTTTCACTAGCAGCTCAACTCAGCCCAAAAGAACAAGTACCTCAACTAAGTCATTATTACGAACAAATTAGCTAAGGCGTTTGTCGTTAGATACTACCGAATGCGCTCGAGACGATTCCCGGAGTGAGAATCTGTGGCAGAATCACAGGCTCTACATTTGGATCACCTGAATACAAAACATACAGAGGCACAGAAGGACGCTTAAAGTGCTCCAGTATTTCTGTGATTTCAGGGTCTTCATTGGTCCAATCACCTTTTAAATAAGTGATATTATTTGCACTCAGCGACTCTTTCACTGTGTCTGTACTCAGGGTTGTCTGCTCATTGGCAAGACAGGTAATGCACCAAGCCGCAGTCATATTGATGAACACCGGCTTTCCTTGCGCCTGCAACTCAGCCAAGCGCGCAGCACTAAACACCTCATAGTTTTCACCTGCAACCTGCCCGTCTGCATCAATACTAACCGGACCTGCTGCTACCGGCTGCATATAAGAGGACTGCATTATGTAAATGGCAAAAACAAAGCATGCCATCGCAATACCAGAGTTGGCGATACGCCACACCGGCCCAACTGTAAAGCGCTTTTGATATAACCAAGCCCCAAATGCCATGATCACACACGCGATTAACACCACAGACATGCCTATAACTCCTACTTGCATACCCAGAGCAAACAAGAAGTAAATTGCTGCGGCGTACAAAGGAAATGCCATAAGTTCTTTGAATGTCACCATCCAAGCACCCGGACGCGGCATCATATTGGCGAACGCAGGAACAAACGAAAGCACCAAAATAGGCAATGCCATACCCACACCAAGAGAGACGAATACCAGCATCGCCGACAGCCAAGGCTGAGACAGCGCAAACCCTAAAGCGGGCCCCATGAATGGCGCTGTGCACGGTGTCGCTACAATTGTCGCAAAAACACCGGTAAAGAAAGAGCCCTTATAGCCCTTACTTTGCGCCAAGTCCCCACCGGCGCCCATCATACTAGTGCCAATTTCAAACACTCCAGACATGCTCAGGGCCATCATGAAGAATAGATAAACGATGAAAGCTAAAAACCACGGTTGCTGCAGCTGAAAGCCCCAGCCAATTCTCTCGCCACCGGCTCGAAGGGCAATGAGCACAGATGCCAAAGCAACAAACGCGAGCACAACACCTGCCGTGTAAACCAACCCATCCTTGCGGATGTGGCTGCGGCTCTCGCCGGCACTGTTGGCAAAGCTCATAGCTTTCAATGAAAGAACCGGGAATACACAAGGCATCAAATTGAGGATCAAACCGCCCAACATGGCGAAAAGCATGTAACCTAACAAGCCTGTCGCGCCAGTTCCTTCACCGTCTCCACCGCCATTGTTCGCTGCCGCGAGCGGCATGATAGTGGTGGAATTGGCATTTGCCGCCGGGTCTTTAAATTCAAACGATGCTCTGTTGCCTGCTTCGTCCTCAAGTACAAGCACACCAAAAAGCTCTGGGTCTTCAAGCATTCGTCGAGGTTGTTGATGCGTTATCTGCAGCAGGTTAGGTTGAATACTTACATCTCTGCGCGGTCCAGGCTTGATAACCCGGCGCTGCTCGGGGAAGAAATGAGCATCGGTATAATTTGCGAAGATTGAATCGGGTGTCTCGAAGCCTAAACTCACTCGATCACCGGCAATAGCGATAATTGAATTTATAGAATGATTTGTTTCAGGCAATTCTGCACGAGTATCAGCAAAAGCTTGCTGGTTTCCAGCATCAAGCTCAGCGACTTGAGCAACCGGTAAAGTCACACTTAATCGCTGCTCTCCGGGAATACAAATTTGGTCGCACACGTTCCAAAATACCAACGTGCTTAACTCAACCGTATCACCTTCAAAGTCAGCAGGGATTGTGATTTCAATCGGCAGTAACACTTTGGCTTCGTAACCGAAATTGACAAGGTCGGTGTCATAAAATGGTAACCAGTGCGGTGCTGGCCATTGAATGTCGCCAATCACTGTTCCATCAGGAGCAATCCATTCGCTTACACTAGTCGGCTCGCCGCTGTCGCCTCCCATGCGCCAATAAGTATGCCAATGATCAGCTGGATCAAGACGAATGCCTACTGTTGTGGTCTCCCCAGGGACAATATTTGTCGTCTCAGCAATCATTTCCACTTCGATGCTGTGATCCCAAGCAACACTAGATCGCTGTGGCAAGATATCGTAGGCGGTCCAATTACCGTCATCGTCAATAATTGAAAGCAGGCCTTCAAGCTGCATAAGGTCCTGAGGGAATCTTCTATGCTGCTCTGTGGAGATTTGAATTCTATTGCCATCGAGCATGACATCGCGCATTGGCGCATATTTCATAACACGGCGCTGGGTAGGAAAAAACCATGCTTGGTCAGCGTTGTCGAAAAGCCCATCGGCAGCCTCAACCATGACATTTATGTTGCCGCCTAACGCATTAAAGTTCGCGCTCAGATTGTGGGTACCAAGCGGCACTGGAGTCATCGCTCGCGTATCAGCAAAATCAGCAACCAAAGCACTGTCTATTTCAGCAGCGGATCCCACGGGCAGCGAGAGAGAAAACATCGCATCACCGGGAATGCAAATCTCTTCGCATACCTGCCAATCAATCTGAGTACTAATATTGAAAGTCGAACCAGTAAAGTCAGCGGGGATCTCTATAGGAATGGGGAGTAAAACTTCACGCTCATAGGTAAACGTTACCAGCTCACTGCCTAGAAACGGCGTCCATTCTGGGGTTGGCCAAACGATGTCGCCTGCAGTGGTTCCGCTTGGAAGCTCCCATTTACTGGCCTCTGTCGCTTGCCCGCTATCGCCGCCAAATTTCCAGTAGGTATGCCAGTGATCAATTGGAGCTAATCTGATTGCCAGCCACAAAGTCTCTCCAGGCACTACATTCGTAGTCTCTGAAACCAGCTCGACTTCAATTTGGTCGGTTTTGTGGACCTGGCCAAAAATACTTGCTGAAAATATCAATAAACCGAAGCTTATCAGAGACTTAACTGTTAATCGTGACATAATAAATTCCATTAAATTGCAGGTATATTTTAGCGTTCACAACCAGCATTTGTTGTGCCAAAAGGTAACAAATGATACGCCCATATGCACGAAGCAGCGCCCACTTACATTCAAAGCCGCGCCGTTTTATACATAGCCCACGCCGTCAACCACGCCTTTAAACAGCTATTCTCAAGCCATTAGACCTGATTATTGCCTATTTCGTGCACGCGCTTAGTGCTTATTCCTAACGGGCATTACAATCAATGGTTTACATGCCATATTGGTTTAATCGGCGTAATAAAAAGCTGCTACACTAAATCCCGTCTAAAATTCTAGATGCCGCTAATTTCTAGTGGGCCACCAAATTTAGAACGTTGTATTGACGACCTTTTACTTACAACATTTACTTACAACATTTATTTACAAAAACGTGCTAACTCATCGCAGGACGATTTCAGCCAAGCGGCCATCAGATAGAAGTGACCATGACTACTGTAAAATCACGAAAAGTGACGCAAATAGACCAAGGCAAAGGCACATTCAATAAATTGGATGAAGCCGGCTCACACTTGCAGAAGAAACGGGTTATCCCTTCTCGGGAGAACCTCGACCAGGCTCACAAGCATTCAGACAAACCTGCGGCACGACGGGGCCAGATAATCGACATACTGGTTTAGCCCCCGCTACAACTTCTTGTTAAGGCCTATTAGTTTAAGGCTGTTGTTTAGGGTTGTTGTTCAGACTTCTTGCTTTAGCCGTTGCCCCAGTCATCTTCATTCACCCTGCCCCGAACATTCTGATTCAACCTTCTTGTTCAGCTTACCGCGAGAGGACGAGCTCAGTCTTTATGAATAACTTAGAATTTTCTCCACCATTAACTGCAAAGTCATGTTGCCCCTAAACTCATTAATATCCATTCGATAGGCAATCTCTATTTCTGTTGCAGATTGCGCAGGCCAATCTACCGCCTCAACATTGAAAGCGATGGCATCGATAGCGTACTGATTTTCCTCTAACGGGCTAAGCACCATCTTTAAATGATTTTCGCCCACTTTGCGCTGCCCGATGAGATTAAAACGCCCATCAAACAAAGGCTCAGGAAATTCCTGCCCCCATGGGCCGGCATCGCCGAGCTGCTGAGCTGTCGCCATTGATAAATACTCTTTTGCAAGCTCACCGTCGCTCAACAAAATAGCGTGCAATTGCTCTGGTTTGAGAAGCCTTGCCGCTTCATCTGCAAAAGCCTTTTGGAATATCTCAAACTTAGATTTTTCTAAGCTCAATCCTGCAGCCATTGCATGCCCGCCGAATTTGCTAATCAATCCTGGGTTGTTAGTTGCCACCGCATCCAAAGCATCTCGAATATGAAATCCAGGGATTGATCTCGCCGACCCCTTAAGCTCGCCGCTTTCCTCACCGTTGGACACATCGGCAAAAGCGATAACCGGGCGGTGATACTTGTCTTTGACTCTTGATGCCAATATTCCAACTACACCTTGATGCCAGCGAGGGTCAAATAGAGAAAGCGCAGCGGGGATATCGTCGACGCTAAGCTCAATTTCGCTTAAGTGCGCAAATGCCTGCTCGCGCATATCGGATTCAATTTGTTTGCGGTCCTGGTTCATTCCATCTAGAAGCATCGCCAACTCATGAGCCTCCCCTGGCTGCTCAGCTAACAGACACTCAATGCCCGTCGCCATATCATCCAAGCGCCCTGCCGCGTTAAGCCTAGGACCTAAGCCAAAACCTAGATCGCTGGCCTTTAAGCGAGCCGGATTCCGATTGGCAATTCGCAGCAGCGCAGCAATTCCAGGTCGAGCTCGGCCCGCTCGAATTCGTTTTAAACCCTCGCTCACCAAAATTCGATTATTTCTATCCAATGGCACAACATCGGCTACAGTGCCAAGTGCAACTAAATCAAGCAAGTCCGCCATATTCGGCTCAGGCAGGTTGTTTTTCACAAACCAGTCCAGCTCACGCAGTCGAGCCCGCAGCGCGAGCATGGTGTAGAAAATTACGCCGACACCCGCTATGCATTTGCTTTCAAATTCGCAGCCATGCTGATTAGGGTTAACAATAGCTTCTGCAGTTGGAGTTTGCCTTGCTGGCAAATGATGATCGGTAACGAGAACTTTTATACCAGCGGCTTGTGCAGCGGCAACTCCATCAATAGACGATATTCCATTGTCGACTGTGATCAGTAAATCTGGTTTACGTGTTTTCGCCAGTTCAACGATCTCAGGGGTAAGACCGTATCCATATTCAAATCTGTTAGGAACAATGTACTCTACATGGCGAGCGCCAAACGCCTGCAGTGCTTTTATCGCCACCACGCAGCTTGTCGCGCCATCAGCATCAAAGTCAGAGACAATAAGAAATCGTTGGTTTTTCTCAAGAGCATCCACTAATAAATCTGTGGCTACATCTATTCCTTTCAAGCCGCAGGGAGGCAATAAGTTACTCAGACCAAGCTCAAGGTCAGAAGCGGACTTAACAGACCTACCGCTATATATTCGCCGCAGCAGAGGAGAAATCGACTCCGGCAGTGATATTGTTTCTGTCACTACACGGCGCTGGACTGTGACGGACATGTTAAGTTGAACTCAATTTGAGTAAGCGCATTGCTTTGATATAAATTCAGCAACAGCTCCTAAATCATTGGCCACAACGGAGTATCTCTCCTCGCGTTCAAATAAGTCCTTTAAATGCTCGGGCAATGCAGGAATATCCAATCCAGAATTAAGAATCGCTTCGTCAAATTTCGCCGGGTGGGCTGTAGCTAAAGTAACCATAGGTGTGGCACTGCTGGTATTACAATCTCTTGCCGCTTTCAGACCGATAGCCGTATGTGGGTCTAGAAGTTCACCGCTTGCCTTAAACACTTCTGCAATGACCGCACAGGTAGTCTCATCATCGACACTGGCACTATCAAAATCAGACCGTACTTTCTGCCACTGTTCATCCGACACGCTAAGTGTTTCCGAGCCAAACTTCGTCATAAAATCTGTAAGCTTGCCACTATCACGGCCAAACATATCGAATAGATATCGCTCAAAATTACTTGAAACTAAAATATCCATACTTGGCGAGAGCGTCTTACTTAATTCTGTTTTAGAGTATTCATTGTGAGCGATGAACCGATGCAGGATGTCATTTTTGTTGGTTGCTACAATCAACTGCCTAATTGGTAAACCCATTTTTTTCGCTAAATAACCCGCGTAGATGTCTCCAAAATTCCCTGTCGGCACTGAAAAAGAAACTTCTTTTTCTGGTCCGCCTAAACGTAAAGATGCAGAGAAGTAGTAAACTATCTGCATTAAAATACGAGCCCAGTTAATAGAATTCACTGCAACTAACTGGCGATTTTCTGGTAAAAAAGATTGATCTGCAAACGCTGATTTTACTATTCGCTGACAGTCATCAAAATTTCCTTCTACTGCCAGATTGAACACATTGTCACTGATAATAGTGGTCATTTGCTTGCGCTGAACATCTGACACGCGCTGATGTGGGTGAAGAATAAACATTTCAACTCGATCAGATTGCCTGCAACCCTCCAGAGCGGCGGAGCCGGTGTCACCGGAGGTGGCCCCCAGAATCACAACTCGCTGATTTTTCTTTATTAATACATAATCCAGCAATCGTCCTAAAACCTGTAGTGCAAAATCCTTGAACGCTAGGGTCGGCCCATGAAACAATTCCAACACCCATTCGTTTTCGTCCAGTTGAGTGAGCGGCGCAATATCTGGATGCTTAAAACTGGCATAGCTGGACTCTATAATTCCTCGCAGATCAGCCTCTGGAATTTCCCCATCAATAAAGGGAGCAATGATTTTTAACGCCAAATCAGGGTAGGAAAGTCCGCGCCAGGCTGCGATTTCTTCAGTACTAAAAACTGGCAGCGTCTGCGGCACATAAAGCCCGCCATCTGGCGCTAAACCGGTAAGCAATACTTGCTCAAAATTCTGAGGGGGACTTATGCCCCTAGTACTAATATATTTCACTGCTATTCCTAGGCTCTCACTTCGCGAGCGATGCCACTCTTATTCGATTGATTTTACCGATGACTTCATCTAAGCCTTCGATTTTCGCTAGCGCTTTATTGAGATCAGACTCCAAAGCGGTATCGGTAAGAATGACAATAGAGACGGTCTGACTCACCCGTTCTTTTTGAATAACCGCTTCTATACTGACCCCAGCATCCTGCAAGCAACTTGTAATCTTAGCAAGTACGCCCAGCTTATCTTCAACTAATATGCGCAAATAATATTCGGTACGAATGTCTTCAATAGGCAGCACTGTTAAATCAGAGCGCGGCTCAAGATAGCCCAACATGGCCACGGGGGGCCTATCGGCGCCACTGGCAATGACTCGGGCAAGATCAATAATATCTGCGACCACCGCAGAAGCAGTAGCTTCAGCCCCAGCTCCGGGGCCCGTATACATCGTGCTGCCAACCGCATTGCCTTCAACAAGAACGGCATTGCCAACACCATTGACATGCGCTAACAATTGACTCTTAGAAATTAGCGCTGGGTGCACTCTGACTTCAGCCCGGGTTCCGTTTAAAACGGCAATTCCCAAGTGTTTAATCTTATAGCCTAACTCTTCGGCGTAAAGTATATCTTCAGGTGTGATTCTACTGATGCCTTCGGTGTATGTTTTGCTGAAATCAAGCGGCAGACCAAAAGCAATTGACGCCATAATAGTAAGCTTGTGGGCCGCATCTATTCCTTCGACATCAAATTTCGGATCTGCTTCTGCATACCCTAGCGCCTGAGCCTCCGCTAAAACATCATCAAATTGACGCTGTTTAGCACCCATTTCAGTCAGGATAAAATTGCCCGTGCCATTGATGATACCGGCAATACTGCTTATTTTATTCGCTGCCAACCCTTCCCTAAGCGCCTTAATGATTGGGATGCCCCCGGCTACGGCACTTTCAAAGAAGAGGTTGACGTTATTAGCTCGAGCCGTGGCAAAAAGCTCATTACCATGTTCGGCAATAAGAGCCTTATTGGCGGTGATAACGTGCTTACCCTTTTCGAGGGCTTTCTTGATCACACTAAATGCAGGCTCAAACCCACCCATGGTTTCGACTACTACATCGACATCCGGATCATTGACCAATGCAAACGGGTCAGTTCCACTTGCTGGCACCCAAGCGACTTTATTCGGATCTAACGTTCGGGTTGCCACATGAACAACATGGATTTCACAGCCAGTTCGCCGGGTAATTTCCTCAGCGTTAGTTTTGAGCAGCTGTAAAGTACCAAAGCCGACGGTACCAAGCCCACAGATACCTACTTTTAATGGTTTATTAGAATTCATGCAGCTCCCTCAAGCACAAAAAACGAAGAAATGATTATACTGGATTCCAGCAAGGCTCACTATTGCAACCTTGCAAGGTAAGAGGAAAAAATTAAAAACAGCGCGCACTGACGGCAAGCTGCGAGTGAATTGTCTGTTAAAACTACTTCAGATTAAGCATTGCAGTCAGGCGGTCCACATCCATATAACCAGGGACTAGAGTTCCATCGGGCATAATCAACGCGGGCGTTCCTGTGATACCGAGCTGGTTCCCCATAGCATAATGCTTAAGTACAGGTGTATCACAGTCCCGAGCAGGCAGATTCTGCCCATTCTTGGCTTGTGAAAATGATTTATGGCGATCGTCAGAACACCAAACAGAAATCATTTTGTCATAGGAGTCTGCATTGACTCCACCTCGCGGGTAAGCCATGTAACGAACTTTCACGCCACGGGCCAGCAGCTCCTCTATGTCACCATGAAGTTTTCGGCAATAAGTGCAATCAACATCAGTAAACACCGTAATTGTGGCAAGTGTCTCAGTCTCTGGCGCGAAGATGATCATCTCTTCTTCAGGCACCGCAGCTATTAATTCCGTAGTGCGGTTTGAGCGAGTCCCTGCTGACAAGTTCATTAGTCCAGCTGCGGATGTTTTATACATGTCGCCTGCAAACAGGTAGTCGCCTGCAGCATCTGCATACAACATTTCACCTGTGCTCAATTCAACCCGATATATATTGCTGAGAGGAGTTTTAGTTATAGCCACAATCTGAAGTTGGTTTTGCGATGCAGTTTCAATGGCAGCGCTTAATTTTTCACGTAATGATTGCGCTCCTACCGTGCTGCTGAGCAGAACTAGAGTGATTCCAGTTAGATAAAGTACGGCTTTAGAAAGTTGTTTCATATCGATTAGCTCCGGCTCGGTTTTGCACCGTCTAAGTTTAATGTGTTTAGGTGTTATTTAGAAGACCGCTTATCCACAAAAGCGTTTCATGCTGACCGATATTTTTTTCTTTTTACGTGCGCATGGACAGACAGCACAGCGGTCAAAGCAATGGACATAAAAACCAGAGAAAGAAAACGTAGAGCAGGTTTAGAGTCGGTTTAGAGTCGGTTTAGAGTCGGTTTAGAGCAGACTAAAGGGAGTAACTGCAGAGCGACAAATAAGCGCTCTCACGCAGAGTGTGCAGCCCCAATTCGCACAGCAAACTGAGATCAATTTGACGACAGCCTTGCAACAGCGCTCATCTTGGGAGAAGCGGCTGACTTGGAGGAGTTAACTCTGTAAGACTAACGCCGAGTTAACTCACCAAGGCCGCATAAACAACAATAGCAGGCGCACACAGGTCTAGCAGCTCGATGACATTAGCAGCCACCGAACTAGTTTCAGACCTAATTACAGATTAAGCTTTAGTAGGGCGCTTTTGCAATTTCTCGGTAATACGTGCTGCACGGCCGGTCAATTCGCGTAAATAATATAGCTTAGCTTGACGAACATCACCACGACGCTTCAATGCCACACTATCAACCTGAGGGCTATAAAGCTGGAAAGTTCTTTCAACGCCGACACCATGGGAGATTTTTCTCACAGTGAAAGAAGAGTTCAGGCCACGATGACGACGACCAATAACAACGCCTTCGTATGCCTGTAAGCGCTCACGATCGCCTTCTTTGATTTTTACCTGCACAACAACTGTGTCGCCTGGACCGAAGTCAGGCAACTCTTTAGTCATCTGCTCGTCTTCGATCTTCTGAATAATTGTGGTCTTGCTCATCTTAAAACTCCCAGCTCAATGTTTGCGAAATGTCCCAAGCTCTTAACCCCAAGGCACTTACCTTAAAGTACTTAACCTAAGACACTTACTTCGCGCTATGTATTCTTAACTAATCCGCTTTACTTCACTTACCAAATTCTTGTTTGAACTGAGCCAATAAATCGGCCTGCTCGTCGCTTAATTCTAACCCTTCGAGAAGATCCGGGCGTTTTAACCAGGTTGCGCCTAAGCTTTGTTGAAGGCGCCATCTCTTAATTCGGCCATGGTCACCGCTAAGCAGCGCTTCTGGCACCTGCGCCCCCTCAAAGCTCGGTGGCCTTGTATATTGAGGGCAGTGTAATAAACCATCACTAAAACTATCCTGATGCGCTGAAGCTTCATCACCTAAAGCGTCTGGCTGAAACCGGCTAACGGCGTCAAGCAATGCCATCGCTGCCATCTCACCGCCGCTGAGGACAAAATCTCCCAACGACCATTCTTCATCCACTTCGGCGTCAATCACTCTTTGATCTAAGCCTTGATAGCGACCACAGACCAATATAATCTGTTCTCTGTTAGCAATCTGTTTTACTGAGTTATTGTCAATTCTTGCCCCCTGAGGAGAAAGATAAGCTACTTTTGCCTTCGGCAAAGAGAGCTTAGCGCATCGAATCGCCTGCACTAATGGCTCAGTTTTCATAAGCATTCCCGGCCCGCCCCCAAAAGGCTTGTCGTCGACCGTGCGATGCTTGTCTTCTGTAAAATCTCTTGGATTCCAAGTAGTCAGCTTGAGGATCTCTTGTCGAAATGCACGCCCGCTGATTCCATAATCAGTAACGGCAGCAAACATTTCTGGGAATAAAGTGATCACACCAATTTGCATTGTTATAACCTTTTTTCCTTAAAGTTCACTCTAGGAAATCTGCTTCCCAGTTCACGCTGAGCAATCCGCCCGCGAGATCTATATTGCTGATGATGGTTCCTCGAATAAAAGGAATAAGCCGCTCCCGATCATCAATACTTGCTTCATTTGGCCCAATCACTAAGACATCATTAGCCCCAGTTTCCAACAATTTAAGCACAGTGCCAAAGCTCTGTTTATGCTGATTCTGCACCTCGAGTCCTTCAAGTTGATACCAGTAGACATCATCTTGATCCAACTCTGGCAACTGCGACACCACAACACTCAATTCGAGTCCTGCAAGTTCGCGCGCCATTTCCGGTGTATCGTAGCCCTTAACTAAAGCGACGAATCCACCAGCTTGCTGCTTGTACTCTTGAATTTCTACCTTAACTGCCTGTCCGGCTCGGCTTGCTTCAAATACTTGGTATTCAAGAATAT
>JBLHTH010000046.1:0-20267 GCA_047627195.1 Pseudohongiellaceae bacterium
ACCGTGTCAGCCGACTTTCCTGACTCGACTCGATTCACCACAGGTAACCCTTTTAATCCCAACGGCTTTGTCGATCCATTTCAAGATATCTATGACCAAATCGCCAATGATTTATTGCTGACTCGTGAGTTAATGGCTAGCACCGAACTCGTCAATATAAAGCGTGTATCCCAAATGGTCTATGCAAGTGATTTGTCACCAGAAACATTCGCCCACACCCTCACAACCGATGAACAGGGTTTGCTAACCGTTACAAGCCTCTTATCCGAAGCCGACCCTATGTTGACACGACTCGAAAGTATGCGGGACAGGCATCTGGTTTTTATTGACACGGTCGATGAATATTACGAGGCTCTGTATACCGAAATGCAACCGTCTTATGTTATCTGGCGCCGCTACTCTCACGACCAAATTGATGAGACGCAGAGGCTTGCGTCACGCGCTGAAGACTATGATCTAGACGATTATGGAACGTCGAGTTCCTTTGTGTCCCTTACTCAGCGCTACGACCGGTATCGCTGGAGCAAAATTTATGAACAAGAGTTTCGTGAACTCGCCGCTGGTTTTAATAAAGAATTGGCGCCTGCTATTCTAAAGTTAAGCGAGCAAGTTAACGGCGTAAGCGGAACAATGGAAGAGCAGTACGTGCAGTGGCGTCGAATTTTGCAAGCTTTGTTCAGACTAGAGACCGAACAAATGTAGCTTCAGTTCGGCCTACCCCAAAAGAGCAGGATCTTATCCAAATTTTTTCCGCAACCGGTTTTAATCAGATCAAAATACTGTACTCTCACGCTTTACTTAAAGCGCGTGGATTTAGCATGTCGGACTCAGGGGCTGAAAAGCCAATCAGTGTAAGCGCTGTCATTGCTATAGCGGCAGCAATCGCGGCGATCATCGTGCTAGCGCTAGCATTTACTCTCTATTCCGCCCTCTGTCCTTGCGAGCGTACCCCAGGTGGTTTTCTGTTTGGCACTATAGCAACAGAGCCAGTGAATGATTGGGGTTTTGCAAACTCAGAGCCTCTATGTCAGCTGCAAATCTATGCAGGAATTCGCCCCCATTCCATTAACTTGAATTGCATGTCGACCCCGCAGGGTGAATTGTTTCTTAGCTGCTCTGTTTGCACTCAAAAATATTGGGCAAAACAAGTTCAAGCCAATGAGCCTGCAAGGCTGCGTCTAAATGGCATTGTATACCCTGTGATTTTGAATCGAGAAACCGACCCAGCCCAAATGGATGCTGCGTGGAACTCAAGAATTGTAAAACTGCAGACATTTGGCGGCGGGGCTATTAACCCCACTCCAGACCTTACCGCGCCACGACCTGAACATTGGTGGACGTTTCACGTTGCATCAGCCACATAGCTAAAACATCGCTCAATCTAGATTAAGCTACACTGTTAAAAAAATGCGGGGTAACAATGGTCTTGTGTGACTAAAAGCTTGAGTAACCACTGCCATAAGCAGCTGTAGACCTAAGCAAGCAGTGCCCTGTAGCTAATAAAGCCCTGATAAAATTCAGCTTCAAGGGTTAACGCTCCCTAACGGTTAAGCAAAACTACTCTACCGCCGGCTTTAGTTCTGACTCGGTCTTTTGTAAATTCTCCAGTATTCTAGACACCGCTTCTGGCGACCCAGTGTTACGCGCAATCAAATTATAAACCACCGGCACCACAAACAAAGTTGTAATGGTGGTCATCAGTACACCGGAGAAAATTACGGTGCCCAACAATATGCGGCTTTCCGATCCAGCACCGGTTGCAAGTATTAACGGTATCGCACCCATCAATGTTGATATCGCTGTCATTAGTACCGGGCGCAAGCGAAGGTCGCACGCTTCGATTAGGGCCTGACCAAACTCACGTCCTTCGTCGCGCAGCTGATTAGCAAACTCAACAATAAGAATACCATTCTTACTCGCGATGCCCACCAGGATTACCAAGCCAATATTTGAATAAATGTTCAATGAGCTATCAGTCAGCAGCAGACCAATTAAGGCGCCTAATATAGCCAGGGGAACGGTGGTCATAATAATCAGTGGATGAACAAAGCTTTCAAATTGTGCGGCCAACACCAAAAAAACCACCAACAACGCTAAAAGGAATATAGTGGTGATTCCACCTGAAGTGCTCTTTAGGTCCAAAGACTCTCCTTTGTAATCAATTTGCGCATATTCAGGTAATTCGGTGGCAACCACGTTCTCTAAGAACGCCAGCGCAGAATCCAACTCTGCTCCAGGCACTAAACCCGCTGAGATAGTAATTGACCGAATTCGGTTGTAACGACGCAGTGATGTTGGGCCAGCAGTGTTTTCAACACTAATCACATTTGATAGAGGTATAAGCTGACCGGAGGTATCTGAGCGCACATAAATATTGGTCAGATCATCTGGACTAGCACGCTGATCGTCTTCTGCTTGCAAGATAACATCGTATTCTTCACCCGCACTGGCAAATGTAGTCACGCGGCTTTCGCTCATCATTGCTTGCAGCGTGCGACCAATTGACTGGATAGACACGCCCACATCTGCGGCCCGAATCTTATCCACCGTGATTGAAAGGCTAGGCTTGGTTTCATTGAAATCAGAGTCAATACGAGTAAACATTCCGCTTTCACGTGCTCGCTCAATCAACAAGTCGCGCCACTGTACCAACTCATCATAATTGCGGCCGCCTATAACAAATTGAACCGGATCGCCGCCGCCGCCGCGGCCAAGGCCTGAACGCATAAACATAAATGCTCTTATTCCAGGAATCTGCGCCCACTTCTTATTTAACTCACTCATCACTTCAGAAGTTTGTTTTGTTCTATCTTCCCAGGAAGGCAGGGAGATAATAGTCATGCCGCTGTTGACGCCGCCGCCACCGCCCCAGCCCGGAGTCATAGTGACGATATTCGAAACTTCGCCATCGTCAACGTAGTCCATTACTGAATCTTGGATAGCATTTACCTGCTCTTCCATGTAGCTCAGGTTGGCGCCCTCGGGGCCGGCTATACGCGCAAAGATCACACCTTGATCTTCTGAGGGTGCAAACGCTGATGGTAGCTGTTGAAACAACATAAAGATTGCTGCCATTACCAATACAAGCGAACTGGCAATCACCCAACTATGGCGAAGGCATTTTGTTAGAGCTTCGTGATAACCACGCTGAAGCCAGCGAAAGAAGACATCAACGTGGTGAGTCATCCAACTTTCATGGGCGTGGTTATTCAGTAGTTTAGAGCTCATCATTGGTGTTAAAGACAGCGCTAATATACTAGATATAACTACAGCCCCACATATCGTGACAGCCAACTCGTAGAATAAAATACCAAGATTGCCTTCTAAGAATACTACTGGTACGAATACCGCAATAAGAACAGCCGTGGTCGCGATAACCGCAAAGGCAACCTGTCGTGACCCGTTATAGGCTGCCAGCAAAGGGGGCTCTCCCCCCTCCACGCGGCGCTGAATATTCTCCAGGACTACGATCGAATCATCAACAACCAGACCAACGCACAGAACAAGACCGAGTAAAGTAATAAGATTTATAGAGAGCCCGAATGCTGACAAAATAATAAATGTCGACATCAAGCAAACCGGGATTGTAACAACAGGAATTAGCATAACTCGCACGGAGCCAAGAAACATATAGATGACTAAACTAACTAATCCCATAGTCATAAAGATGGTTGTGTAGACAGACGATATAGCATTCTCGATAAATTCTGCGTCACTAGACGATACTACCAAGTCCATGTGGCCTGGCAACGTGGGTTTGATCTTTTCTGCCAAGGCCTCGGTACTTCTAAGAACTTGCAAACTATTGGCGGTAGATTGTTTAACAATTCCAAGGCCCACCGCCTCAACACCATTACCTTTATAAATGGACCGCTCGTTTGCTGACCCCAATTCAACTCGCGCTACTTCGCCTAAGGTGACTAAAAAATTATTCTCTCCTCGCGCTATAACCAGGCGAGAAAAGTCATCGGCACTTTGAAATATTCTTTCAACGCGCACCGCAAATTCCATATCGGTAGATTCAATCCGGCCAGCGGGAAGTTCGACGTTTTCGCGTCGCAGGGCATTTTCAACGTCGGTTACAGTCAGCCCGCGGGCCGCAAGCGCAACGCGATCCAACCAGACCCGCATCGCGAAACCGCCGTTGCCACTTACACTAACGTTTGACACACCATCAAGAACAGAAAACTGGTCGACAATATAACGGTTTGCATAGTCATTTAATTCTAAATAGGACATCTGGCTACTTACCAGATTAAAATATTGTATAGGTCGAGCATCGCTGTCTGCTTTAGCGATTTGAGGCGGGTCTACATCTTCCGGCAGCGAGCGAACAACTCGCGATATTTTGTCGCGAATATCATTCGCGGCAACTTCAATATTAGTGCCTACCGCAAATTCTACAGATATTCGCGAGCTTCCATCATTGCTAGATGAATTAATCGCATCAATGCCATCGATACCATTAATCTGATCTTCGATTATTTCGGTAATTTGAGTTTCTACAATTTGAGCCGATGCCCCCGCATAGGTGGTGCTTATAGAAACTATAGGGGGGCTAGTGTCTGGGTATTCACGAAGAGGTAATTCATTGAAAGACATAATGCCGAATGCAACAAGCATCAAGCTTAATACGGTGGCAAAGACTGGCCGTTTTACTGAGATATCCGAAAGAATCATGATTTAGATGCTCAAATTATATTACGTCGATAATGCTAGGTAACTATTCTCCTAGGTTCCTTGCGGGCTTGGCGGGCGTCCTCGCTGATTGCCTGCCGGTGCTGGCTCCCTGCCCTGTGGCTGAACAGCCTGCCCAGGCCTCACGCTGATCGTGCCTTCGCTGACCACTTCCTGTCCTTTTACAAGGCCGGATATAACTTCGACAAAGCCATCTCTACGGCGACCCAATTCGACTTCCGTTCTAGCCACCTTATTGTCACTGTCAACTACAAAAACATGTTGCCGTCCTTGCGACGCTATAACCGACCTTTCAGGAACTACTAGCGCTAATTTCTCATTTAACGCCAAAGACACAGTCATCAGCATTCCTGGGCGAAGCTGTAAGCTGCTGTTGTCGATAGTTGCACGTACCGAAACTCCCCGCGTTACCGGGTCGATACGCGACCCAACCACGCTCACGGTACCTTCAAATATTTTGTCGTCATAAACGATGCTATTTGATTGAATGATCTGACCAGCTCTGACGTCAGCGAAATACCTTTCGGGAATTGTAAAATCAAGCTTGATGACTGACACGTCGTCTAAAGTGGTGATCACCACGCCCGGAGTTAGCAGCGATCCTTCGCTAATATTCCTGAAGCCTAGATAGCCGCTGAACGGCGCCCGGATCAGGCGGTCATCCATCGCAACCAGCACGCCCTCAAAGCGTGCCTTTGCTGTATCCAAATTAGTTCTGGCCTGATCTTTTTCGTTGTCTGCTACTAAATTCTTCGCTGATAGATTTTCGATGCGGTCAAATTGGCGAACAGCATCATCGACCGTTGCTTGGGCTTCGGCCAAGCGGCTTGCTTCATCGGCTTTGACCAGTTCAACCAGTATCTGGCCACGCTCTACGAAGTCGCCGTCCTCGAAATTCACAGCAAATACCGTTTCAGATACTTTTACCGTCAAATTGACCGATTCATTGGCAACAGAAGTGCCGACAGACTCAATTTTATCAGCAACCATCCGCTGCTCAACAGTGCTCAAACCAACCACTGGCGCGCCTCCAAAACCATCTCTAAAGCCACCTCGTGTGGCAGGTTCTTCCGCTACTTTGGCGAACACTAGATACGATAAGGCGACAGCGCCAGCGAGCATGAGCAAAAATATCGGATGTCGAATAATAAACTTCACTTTAGTATCCTGGGGCCCAAAGCCCTATGGTTTTCAGCCGCTTGCCCGCCTTAATATCAGTGGCGAAACGCAGCTGGCTCTCGCTGTCAGAGTGCATTCTGAGGTCGCAGAATATAAACGTGGCGTTAAGTTGATCGAATATTGTCAATTTATACGGATTTTACGCGCTTTTTTGTTCATCAGTTCACTATTAACACTGGTTTCTATGGTGAAGTGCCGCAAAGACGCGATAAAGAGTAGATAGCTTGGTGCAGTTTCAGAGGATATGCCAATAAAGCGTCGCCGAATTAAGGGGATATAACGCTCTAAACCAGAGCTGGGGGTAAAGATATTCGAGCCGAAAGGCCCGCCAAAGTCAGAAACAAGCCTTTTGAGTCGGCCCGAGCAACAGGCCGCCCCAAATGGTTTGCGGGGTTAAGCCAAATTGTTAGCAAACAAATTAAGTAAACGGCTCCAGGCCCGTTCAGCCTGAACTTCGTTGTACACCTGAGAATCAGGCGGACACCAGCCGTGTAAAGTATCTGTATAGACCTCTATCTCTGCAGACAAATCTGCCGCTGCATAGGCAGCCCTCAAAGTCTCTTTTGCCACTGGGTCGCTGGCGTCATCATTAGCAGCAACACAGTGCAGCATTGCTGACTGGGTCTGCGGTATTAGCAAATGCGGGCTGTTGTCTTGGTCATTGGCGATACCCCCTCCATGGAAAGTGCCGCCAGCACCTAATCGATCTGGCACCGCCGCAACTGTGCGCATAACCATAGGCCCGCCCATGCAATAGCCGGTCGTTCCGATGCGCCGCGAGGTATCTACCGCGCTTTGCTGATCTAAAAAGTCCACCATAGCCCGAGCATCGGTAAAGTGTGTTTCAGCATTAAGGTTTTGAGCCATCGGCAACACTATCGCACGGGTTTCAGGCTGACCAAAACTGGCTCCTTCTCCTACCACCGGTGATTTCGCATCTCTATAAAAAGGATTAACCACCAGTACTGAATAACCTGATTGAGCTAAACGTTTACCCATTTCTCGAAATGCTGGGCGCAAGCCAAGAATATCTGGCCAGATAATCACAGCCGCATGAGACCCTGACGAAGGGTGAACAAAATAACAATCGGACACACCATCTGGCGTAGTAACGTTAACGTCAGATTCAGTGACAGATTGAGCATTAGCAACCGGCGGCAACATCATTGCCAAGCCAATTGTGGCGGTCATTCTATTAAAATCGCGGCGCCCCAACCCTTTTGACTTGCCTAAAAATTCCTCAACATCTTGCTGCGTATCTTCATCACACATGACCGTCTCCTATTAATTCTTGTTGTTTAAAGTGATCCCAGTTCATTCTATAAGTATTCTTTTGGCTGATATCTCCCGTTCAGACACCCTAGCTATTAGAGTAATAGCTAGGGTGCTAAAATACACCAACATTTCAATAACAATACTCTTTTTAATTCAGTCAATACAGTAGCAGTCGCCAGTAAAAGTCGCTGCAATCATCTGTGAAGGTTATGGGGCTTTCAGCAAGCAGGACTAGTCAGGCCAACAATAAGAATTTTGATCACATAGGTAATCAAGTACCTGCCAAAGCTAGATTTTAGAATTCTTGCTTTAAGGGATTAGGAACTCCCACCATTTTTGCCAATAACGTTAAAGCCAGTCTTCTAATTTCCAACTCCGGTGAGAACACTGACAGCGAGCTAGGCCAAGTTTCTGACGAAGAATTAACATACCGTCTCTATGATACGTTAAGGTTGCTACTTAGCTAAAACACCAAGAAAGACCAAGAGGCAACAACCAAAAATGCCAATCATTTCTCGCCGTCAGTTTAATCAACGACTTATTACCGGTTTATCTGCGTTGACTATAGCGCCTAAAGCGCTTGCACAAGGCCCCGATGTGTTTGCTATAGCAGGAACCGGAGCGCCAGGCACTGAGGCTGAGTTGGCAAAAGATGCTGTTGCTATTCGCACCCCAATCAGCAATCCCTACGGTGTTGTAATCGGCCCAGATAAGGCACTGTATTTCTGCGAAGTTGATACCGGCCTTATTCGTAGAATCAGCCTACGCACCAATAAAATTACTACCATCGCGGGCAACGGTGACAAACGCTTCGAAGCAGAATCGCGCAACCCTCTGCAAGCGCCCTTCAATGCACCTCATGAAATTCGCTGGGATGATGACAATAGTCTCTATGTGGTTGAACGCGATAGCCACTGCGTAAAGCGTATTGATGGCAGATCTGGGCTGGTTACTACGCTCGCCGGAAACGGACGCGCCGGCTTTAAAGGCGACGAAGGCTCTGCCGTGCTTTCTCAGCTGCAAAGGCCCCATAGCATTGCTTTCGATTCTAAAGGCAATTTATTGATTTGCGATCTTGGCAATGGCCGTCTGCGACAGGTCAGTCGTGAAACCGGTTTGATTAAGACTATCGCCGGCACGGGTGAGCAAGGTGAAACACCTGCCACTGGGCCAATGCTTGGCACCACTCTGCGAGGACCACGCACTTTGGACACAGATAGAGATGGCAATGCTTTTTTGGTCCTGCGTGAAGGCAATGCGATTTTCCAACTCGATTTAGATTCCAATAACATGAAGAAAATTGCCGGAACTGGCAGTCAAGGCTATAGCGGTGATGGCGGCAATGCGCTGTCTGCAACTTTTAATGGACCTAAGGGCATCGCTTATTCAAGGACTGACAATAGTCTTTACGTAGCAGACACAGAAAATCACGCTATTAGAAAAATTGATTTAGGCACAGGCTTAATCGATACCGTATTGGGCACCGGTGAGAAAGGTGATGGCCCCGACGGCCGCCCCTACAACTGCCAGTTAAATCGTCCACATGGTGTTTTCGTTTTTGAACGAATCATTTATATTGCCGATTCTGAGAACCATCGTATTCGAGCACTAACCGGGGTCGTTACTTAAACCTTTGACTTAAACAGCCAGCTTAGAGCACCAAATGCAAAAGATATCGCCAAACAAAAGAATAGAAAGAAGTTGAGATGAAGTCTTAAAAAAGCCTGTTAGCCCTATTACTAACACATGTCATGCTTGCTCTGTCGGCTTGTGCTGGCGATATAGTTTCTATCGATGATTTCCATTTTTGACTTACATCGGAACTGGCAGTAGGTTGATTGGAAAATCTGAATAAGCATCAATGCCTCCATCGGCAGATCGCATGTCCGAAATTTTAACAAAGCTCTCAAAGGAGGGTTTAATCTTCCCCGAGTTTATGGAAATTACAAAAGTCCAGAGCAAATCAATCCTCCGACTAAAACTTTTTGATCCAGACCGTAGCGCCTGAGAAGAAAAAACGACCACTTTGCTTTACGCTCAATTAGACGGTAAAAAACAAAGCTGTCTTTGGTCATTTAGGCTGTCAGGTAATTGAAAATACAAACCTGAAAATAGTTTTGAAATAAAGCAAACTATTAGAAATGCAGTCACTGAAATCTTCGATTTGCACGGTATTTAGAGTTAAGATGAAGACCCCGAGCCCTGGCCACACTAATCAGGAGACAATGATGAGCAACGATCGCGCTAACGAACTTATTAAAGAGCTTATTAAAGAGCTAGAGCAGGCGAGCGCACTTGACGTCGCTACAGTAGAGCAAGCCAAGCTGCTTCAAAATAAGTTCGAAGATATACTAAATCCAGACCTTGATACCTCTGACAACACCATGCTGGACGATGTCATCGCCCTTGAAGCAAGCTTTGCTACTAGCCATCCTGTTGTAGAGAAACTTATTCGAGAATTGGTGAACACCTTAAGTCGACTTGGCATCTAATTCTTGAGTGCTCATCAGCCTTGAGAATGTAGCTCAATCGGGACAGACCCCTCACGAGTCCCGGTCAACATGGTAATAACTGTGTCGCCCCAAGTATATTTAGCTCGCATCAGGTCATTTACTAGACCGCTTTTGTCGTGGCGCAAGACGGTGGTATACAACCCACGAATACCACTGCGAGTCACTTCAAATTCACCATTGGATTCTATGCGACTAAACCAGCCTGCGCCGTCTGCACCAACCCTCAAGTATTGAAACCCGCCATCATCTACTATCCACAAGCGAGTCGTTACAGACTCCCCAGCTTCATCGATCGTATGAAGCTCGACAACCTCGATGCGTTCAGAAGCGACTTGTATCACGCCTATCGGCAGCAAAATAATCACTAACAAAAGCCCAATGCCCCATTTCAAATATTTCATTGTTTTCACCCCTGCGTATTGAGATAATACTTTATCACTAAATAGTTTGACGTTAAACTGTTTATTATTAAACCATTAAACGCAGTAGAATAAATAAGGTTACAAGCAATGGTAGAGAAATTGAGCAGTTTCGATCAGGAGCCTCGGGCTGAAACGCTTTTTAGCTATTTCAACGAAATTAGCATCATTTCTCAGTTAACCGGCGCAATGTTTGAAAAAACGCTACCTTTTGGACTAACCAACGCACAGTTCAGCGTGTTGAATTGGTTTATCAGAGTCGACAACGAAGCTACACCAGGGAGACTTGCCACAGCGTTTCAAGTGACCGCAGGAGCCATGACCAACACTCTTCAAAAACTCGCGGCTAAGCAACTAATCAAGGTTGAACCTGATCCCCACAGCGGCCGCAAAAAAAGAGTCACTATCACCGAAAAAGGCCGCCAGCATCTAGAACAAGCGATCAGTTCAGCCATGCCATTGTTCGTTGAGTTATCGCAGCAGTTCGACATCGCCAAAATCAATAGCCAGCTGCCATTACTTCGAGAGATTAGAGAAACTCTTGATGAAATGCGCTACAAAAAATAAAATTTATTTGAAACAGACTTGAATGAGTAAGGTTAGAACGCGTGGGATCAGGTTCTAAAAAACGAATGTCCTTACCGACTACAACCTGATAAGAACATCCTCTACACAAGAGGGGTGAGCGTGCAGATAGGTCTTGTTACAACTGAAGAACAAGTTTAGGATCGCGGTCTTAAGAGCATTTAAGCTGGATGAGACTGTTTTACCTAATAAGTTCAACGCCTGTTCAGCGCTAATGGATCACCCTTAACAAAAAATATTTGAGAGGGAAAGGCAGACAGTTCGATTTCTATCCTCTCACTGTAGCAATTACCCGTAAATCGTGAGTCCATAAATCGATCGTTTTAAGAAGATAATTCATGAAAAAACTCTTTAAAGGGCTAGGGATCGGCATCCTTTTCATTACGGTGATCGTTGGCCTATTTTTATTCAGCATGCGATTTAGCGATGGGCCTTTAGAGCTCATCTCCGGCGGACCTTTCAAGACTGGTCAATTAAGCCCCGCTCCTTCAGATTGGAGCTTTTTAAAAGAGCGCGACACGATCGAGTTTCAGACCCTCGATCCACTGCGCTCTAGAACAGTGTGGGTTGCTAGTTATGAGGGAAGGATGTTTGTTGTTAGTGGCTATATGAACCAAGGCTATGCAGCAATATGGAAGCAATGGCCTCACTACTTAGAAGATGATAATCGAATAATCGTGCGTATTGATGGCAAGCTCTATGAGCAAGAGCTCGTTAGGATAATGGATGGTCCGGCTGTGATCCCCGTCTTAAACGAGTTAAGCCGAAAATACTTAGGTGCAGCCATCGTCTCTTCAAACGAACAGGTGACCCAAGGAGATACCTGGATGTTCGAAGTGACTGACAGATGACCAGCGATAGGTTGCTATTAGCTAGGTAGGTCAGCAAGTCAGCTGCAAAATAAATTAGAGCACATAGGTCTTTGAAAGGGATTTTTTGTAAATGAATAGCGTTAAAATTTTTACCGTAGGCGGCACTATCGATAAAGTCTACTTTGATGCAAAAAGCACCTATGAAGTGGGGCCTCCAAACATATCCGAAGTGCTAGCAGATCTTAGTTTGAACATAGAATTCGAAGTCACTTCGCTTATGCAAAAAGATAGCTTGGAAATGACAGACGACGATCGTGAAATTGTAAGAAAAGCGATTGTGGAGACCGATGCAACTATGATTGTCATCACCCACGGTACCGATACAATGGTGCAAACAGCGCAATGTTTAAAAGACATTTTGGATAAGACAATAGTATTAACAGGTGCTCTAGCGCCTGCATTGTTTAAATCCTCTGACGCGATGTTTAATATCGGCTGCGCCTTAACCGCTGTTCAAATAAAACAGCCTGGCGCTTATATCGCAATGAACGGACAAGTTTTCGACTATGACAAAGTTCGCAAAGACGTCGCAAATAATAAATTCAGCTCCCTTTAACCAATAATAATACTGAGAGTAAATCTATGAGCACTCATCCAGCAACCAACCGCGGATCAAAACGCTTAGCGACTACTCTGTGCATCTCGATACTGGGACTTTTGGCGTCTTGTAGCGAAGACGATTCTTCAGCTCAGACTGAAGATAGCTTAAGCTTTGAAGAAGATTTGCAGATGCAGCTGATCGAAGCTAAGCCTGGGGATATAATTGAAATTCCGGCGGGGATTCATAACTTCACTCGCAGCCTGTCTCTTAACGTATCGGGGGTCACGCTGCGAGGCGCAGGCATTGATCAGACAATATTGTCGTTCAAAAATCAAGTCCAAGGCGCCGAAGGTCTGTTAGTTACAGCTGACGACTTCGTCATGGAAGACATGGCCATTGAGGACACTATTGGCGACGCACTTAAAATAAACCAAAGCACCAACGTAACACTTCGAAGAATTCGAACCGAGTGGACTAACGGACCCGATTCAGAGAATGGCGCCTATGGCATCTATCCAGTGCAATCGAAAAATATACTGATCGAAGATTCTGTTGCCATCGGGGCATCCGACGCCGGTATTTACGTTGGCCAATCCAGTCAAATAATTGTTCGTAATTCTCGCGCGCAATACAATGTCGCCGGCATCGAAATAGAAAATTCAACTCACGCTGATGTTTACAACAACATTGCAACCAATAACACCGGCGGAATTCTAGTGTTCGATCTTCCAAACCTACCCATTCAGGGTGGCCAGGCAACTCGTGTTTTTAACAACCTGATTTTTGAAAACAACACAGCTAATTTTGCTCCAATAGGCAATATAGTAGCCAACGTTCCCGCTGGCACAGGGCTTATGATTCTTGCCAACGACAACATTGAAATTTTTGAAAATCAATTCACGGACAACGAAAACGTCAATATCATGATCTACAGCTATGTCTTAAGTGGGCGTACAGTTAACGATCCGACCTATGACGCTTACCCGGAACAAATCTACATTCATGACAATGAATTTATTGGCGGTGGCACCGCAGCTCACCATCCGATGCTGATACCCTTGGCCAAGACCACCGGCAAAGTAATTCCAAATGTCGTTTGGGGTGGACTGGTAAAAGAAGGTGGCAGTCGAGATAAAATTGTTTGTTTAGGTGAAAACCCGTCAGCGAGCTTCGCAAACTTAAATGGTGGAGCAAGCCCAGAAGACGCGAGTTTTGATACCGCCGAACATCAATGCATCTTGCCACGCCTTGCCAAAATTGAATTTGAAATTCCTAGCGATTAAAGCTAGACGATTAAACGATGTTCTCCCTCACTGTTCCTGACTATGATATATCTAGATAAATTTATAGGGATAAGTTGACCGGCATGCGCAAACATCTTGCAACCTTCGCCATTGTGGCTATTTCAGCGGTTGGTCTATGGGGTTTATTACCTGCAGGTTTAGCCCAAGCCCAGATTAACCACCCTCAATCTAAGCTAAAATCCCTCACTAAGTCCTCGAGTTGGGAGCTTGTGAAATCGACTCCCTTACAATTTCCTAGTCATCACCCACAAGGACTGGTGAAGGTTGGCGATCATTTTTTTATGTCCTCGGTTGAGACCACCGAGGCACCTAAACGATTAAGCGACCCGCTCGCAAGGTTCGAGCGCACCCCCGGTGCTGGCACCGGTCACCTCTTCAAATTTGCACAAGACGGCAGCCTGCTTCATGATTTGATTCTCGGTGAAGGCACTATGTACCATCCTGGCGGTATTGATTTCGATGGCGAATTTATCTGGGTCTCAGTCGCTGAGTATCGACCAGACAGTCAATCCATTGTTTACAAGATAAACCCTGAGACGATGGCTGCAATAGAGGTGTTCAGGTTTTCTGACCATCTGGGCGGAATACTTAAGGACCTCGAATCTGGTACTCTTTATGGCATTAGCTGGGGCTCGCGAAAATTCTATCAGTGGCCTATTAATATAAATGAAGATGAGAATATGGATACGCAGCAGCAGGAATATATTGCTGACTCCGCCGTGATGCAGCCCAACCGCCTCCACTATATAGACTACCAAGACTGTCAGTGGCTTGCTCCGCACAATATCTTGTGTAGCGGTGTAAACACCTATAGCAATGACGGTTTAGATCGAGTCAAACTCGGTGGAATTGAACTGCTTGAACTTCCGGGCTTTCGGGTAACCATGCAGTTGCCCGTAACGAAAATGACAGATACCGGAGTGGTGCTGACTCAAAATCCTTTCTACTATGAGACAAATACCGCGCAAGAAAATTTCATGCATTTTGTGCCAGAAGATGACTCTTCAACTCTTTTCAGCTATCGAGTTATTCCCTAAAACCGACGTCTTCCCCTGACTATAGTGCATGCGCCATTAGTCTCCCTCTATTGTTCAAAAACACTTTCGTTTGAGCGCGCAATAGTCATTATTGTTTCTTTAAACTCTGGCAGCAGATAACCCTCATTTATAAGCCCATCGGTAGCTTGCTCGTATTGATTTAGGTAGTCTTCAAAAGACTCGTATAATCCAGAAATTGTACTGCGAGAGTCCTCCATCTGATTTGCTATAGCCAGATTAGCAGCGAAAGGAATATAGGCACCAGACAGTCTAGCTAGGGACTGCTCTGAACCACTTGTAAATGATCTTAAGTTCCATGACATAAAGGTTGCAAGAGGCACCTGGGTCATCGGCGGTAGCAGTGTGCTTACAGGAGAATCATTATTATCATCGTTAACAGATGGCACCAATGCTCCGTAGAGGTCATCACTGAACTTAGGGTGACGACTAATTATGCGCTCTGACAGCCATAGATCACCATAGTCAGCGGAGGCAGGTCGATACATCGTGCGGGGGTGACTAACGCCTTTCATTTCTCGCCATGCCGACTCATTAATAGCTCCGTTTAAATGAGAAGGCACCAGACTGCCGTCGGCTATTTTGGGATAACGAGAAGCCGGCGGTTCAACCCCTTGCGAAACCCAGTCGTGCATTGCAACAATTAATGAATAGGAAAATGGCGCCCACATATTGGGGTTAGGAGGCAGCTGGCCGTTGCTTGCTGCACGTGGAATACCGTTGCCCGAACCGTGCTGTGACCCGCCAATAGTATAAAAACGCACCTCATCGGGAATAACGGCATCCGCTGTGCCTTCTGGATTTGTGTGTGGCAACGAGCCCGCCCTTACCCAGTATTCGTTAGACGTTTGCAGATGCATAATTTTTGGCACCGTATTACTACTTCGCGACTTAGCTAATACACTGTCGGCTCGGCCGGTAAAAGGGTCTGTGCTTATCCCGTAGGTAAAGGGAAAATAATCATTGGGATAGAGATGATTTGAATGCTGGCCATTGGTTCGTGTTGGCATTGCGAAACGATTGTTAAACATCCCATAACCGCCTCCGGCAATCACGGGAATAATACCGTCAAAGACTTTCTGCCCGGAAAGGTCCGCATTAAACCCGTCATAAATAAACTGACGTAAAAGTCTGCCGCTTTGGGAATTCCCCCAAGCAACGGTGCTGTCAATGACAGAAAGGTTTAGCGCTTGCAGCTCGCTGGCAGTAGCCGCTTTCTGACGAATAAGAGAAACTAAATCTCGAATACCTGCCATTCCCGCGCCTGCAAGCACAGGGTCTTGAGCTTCATAGAGTAGTTCATAAATAACTCCCGGCACAAACCCACCCTCTAGAACAAGGCTTACCATAGGCTGAGTGCTGTCATCAACTTCGGAGACTTTTAGCTCAAACTGAGGTCCCTCTATTGGAACACGAAGTTCATTTTGGTATTGACGCCGAGTTAAAGTTGCACCGCGCAGCCCGGCATTGGTTGGCCTATAGGCCAAGTGGCGTGCTCCGGCGATATTCACCCCATCCACTGAAGCCCCCACTGTCACCTCATAGCGAACCTGCCCAACAATCGGAGCCGACAACTCGCTTACAATTGGCGCATGCAACCGCAGCCGCCCTTGCTCGGGAACAAGTTCGTTAATCCAGCCGGTGGCGAGATAGGTGAATCCCATTTTGCTCAACGGGTGATCTGGGGAAATTTCGGGAGGAAAACGGCTACCACCACGATTGTTAACATTGTAGAGCAAGGTGCCGTTGGCCGCAGCGGCATTGGGCACGAGCATCCTGAAATCGGTAGAGAACTCAACCAAACCGTCACTGTTTAGCGGTGCGTAGGTAATATCGGTGATAGCTTGATTGGCCGCCTCATTTGGGTCCAGGACAAAATGCGCTACACCAGTAATGGAGGTATAGCTTGATTGTGGACTCGTGCCGGCTAATGTTTCTTGTTTAGTAATTTCTAAACGGGATAACTCCGCGATAAGTGGATTAGTTATAAATATCGCTAAAAAGCTGGCTATCAGAAGAATTGAGGATTTCTTGCCCATAGGTGAACTCGCTTTATTATTATTTTGGATTAACCCGATTTTTTAGCATTTTGCCAACGCTGTCAATGTGCAGGAAATAGGAAAATTACTGAGGACGGCACAACTAGCGATATTTTTGCCGAAGCTTGTACTTAATCACTGGCATTAAAGCGGCAAGTACAGAGCCAACCACCAAAAACGCAGCGCCCAGCAGAGAGATAATCGTTAGGCGGTCAGAAAACGCATAGCCTGGGTCAAAGAAAACAATAACCTTTAAAGTTCCAATGGTAAAAAGCGGAGCCAAGGCGAGAACGGCACTAACTTTAGACGCGTCCCAAAGATTAAGAGCCTCGGCAAAGCAGCCATAGGCTATCAACGTATTAATACAACAAAAACCCAATAGCGCCAGCTCAAAACTACTAAGTTGAAACAGTTTTGCCGGAGAAACAAATGGCAATAGCACAACTATAGAAAAGGCATAGATCAGAAATAAAATTTGGACAGATGAAAAACTTTTTAACAACTTCTTTTGTAGCAAGGCATAAACAGTCCATGTGACAGCAGCCACAAAAACAATCAATACGCCCACAGTTTCTTGATTTTCAAAACTGCCGAAAGAAGCAAGCCGGTCATGAAAAAACAAAATCAATCCAACAACAATCAGCGCTGTGCCTAGCTTCTGAATACCATCGAAAGGCTCTTTGTAAAAAATAACACCACCCAAAATTAAAAATAGGGTAGTTAGCTGAATAACCGCTTCGCTAGTCTCGCCATTTACGTAATTAAGGCTTTGTGAAAATAAAGAATAATTAGCACACAATCCCAATGCTGCAATAATCAATATCCAACGAACCGAAGGCGTTGCTTTTACGAGGTTGGGCAAGTTGCCCTTTACGGCCAGCCAAACTGACAGCACCAATCCTGCGGCAAAAAATCGGTACCAAACAATAGTGGTTGCATCCATGCCAGCCAACAACTCTTTAAGAGCGATGGGCAGAATCCCCCACAGTCCTGCAGCAACCAGAGACAAAAGAAATCCTGCCACGGGCTTTTGAGATGGGATTTCAGATGGGATTTGAGGGGCAGGGGGATTCATTACAACAAAGTCGAAGTTAGGCGAAGCCGTATGCTACCACGGTAAGCCAATATAGCATCTGCCAAGCATAGCTTTAGACGGGATAAGTGAGCTGCACGGCACTAATTAAGAAACCTTAATGTGGATGGAAAATCTAGCGCTCAGAAACTCCATCTGATCTGCTAATACATTATGATTTGACAGGTATAGAAATTCATACTTGTTCGGAACAAAGGGGATCGCGAGCAACTCCATCTTCGCTTCCTCTGGGTTTCTATCTGCTTTACGATTGTTACAACGACGACATGAAGTAACCACGTTTGTCCAGACATCATGGCCTCCTTTGGAAATTGGCTGCACATGGTCTCGAGATAGATCTTCCCAAGAAAAAGAAACACCGCAGTAGAGGCAAATGTTTTTGTCTCGGCGATAAAGAAATTTATTTTCTAAGGGGGGGTCGTAGTGGTCTTGATGAACCTTGCCATCGCAGGCAACAATGCTGGGTAACTTGAGGACAGACTGGACGCCACTGCGATTAATGCCCCCGCGGATTTCCATCACTGTATCACCCATAGACCAGATCACTTGGTCTTTGACTAAGAGTGTTGCCGTCTCTTCGCGAGTCAACCAGCTAACTGGAACGCCCGCTTTATTCAATCTCAGAATTTTCGTATTCACGCAAAATCACCAGATGACTAAATGAAATTACACAGCTTGTTTGTTAAATTTATCGGCTCCGAACGTCTTCACTAAAATCTCTATCTCAAATAATGCCGTTATTCTCAACAGTGTCAAACTTAGGTAGCGAGAAACTAGCTAGCCGCTCCGGCTAGCTTTTTTTGCTTGCGCCTTTCCCAGCCGCCATTACTAAACCAATAACCAACCTGAAGAAGAACTAACATGCCAGCAAACAATGGCAGTGTTCCCCAGTCCGCGCCGCCAACTTGAAAATAAAAGACCGCGTTGTAGTCTCTATCCTCGGTTGGGTGTGAAGCATTAACGATACCGATGTAAGTGCCTCGGTCTTCAAACGAGTAACTGGCGGTATAAAAACCACCCTGTTCAATTCTCGGTTCTTCGTAGTAAACGGTGGCCTCTTCAAGGTCAACGATGTCTAGCACGTCACTCCAAGTCGCGTATTTGCCGACATTGTTTACATCACGAATAATTCGAAAATCAATTTCCATTTGCTCCAACAAATCATGAAGATATTCCATCACGAATACCGAGCGGCCGACATCAGGTATGTCTTCACAGAACTCGTCAGTTTCCCTAGTTTCCGGCTGAAACACTGTAAAGTGAGCTGTCAGAAAATTAATATTAACAACACAAAGGTCGCCCTGCAGAGCGACGCCACCGTGGCCGAACGAAAGACTAGGAAACAGTGACAAGCCGAGGCTGAGTAAAATACACAGCGTTTTATTTTGAATTGAATGCGTCATTAAATAGGGAACCATTACCCTGCGGGAAGAACAAATAAGACCCTTAGAATAGCATAATTGGGGTACCTGTTCGATGTAGGCTAATTTACACGCGAACTAAAGTGACAGTTTACTGCCCGTTTGTTAGTGCCCTTTACCAGGGAATTACATTGCCATCATAATTAAGGAAACACCCACTGCTCGCCGGTTTCAGGCCAGCAATGACTTCCATGAGGCCGGTGACACTGGTCTTGGTATCGATTAAACCGTTAGGTCCGCCCATGTCGGTTCTTACCCAGCCCGGATGCAGCAACGCTACCGAGAACCCCTTGTCACTCAAATCAATCGCCAAACTCTTTACTGCCGCGTTTAAAGCCGCCTTAGAACTGCGATAGATATGAGACCCACCGCCTTGATTGTCTCCTATAGATCCCATTTTGGACGTGAGGTAGACCAGCTTCTTATCGCCACCCTTGGCAAAATTTTCCATCAAAAGCTGAGTCAGGATGATAGGTGCGGCGCAGTTCACTTGAAATACCTCAGCCCAAGGCCCTGCTTCTAGCTCACCAAAGCCTACCCGTGGACCGTAAATGCCTGCGTTATTAACGAACACGTCTATTTGAGCCCCGGCTAACCGATCAGGAAGAGCTTCCATAGAGACTTGGCTACTCACATCTAGTTCCACCAGCTGTAAAGATGAGTTATTCATCGCCAGTGTTTGGAGTGCTCCTTGGTCTGCCGGGTTTCTGCAACTGGCGATAACTTTATCGCCTTGCGCTAAAAACTGTTCGACAAATTCAAGCCCGATACCTCTGTTTGTGCCAGTAATCAATACAGTAGCCATCTCATCTCCAAAAGCTAAAAAACAAAGCCAATAATCTACAGTCCTATCAGATTTAGGTCAAACGCACGGGTATCTAAAAATTTCCCACTTAGCAGGTAATGCAATACGCTAAAATTGATACCAACTCAGGCTAACGGCGGCATATTCTTTAGACTGAATTTTAGGCTCTGTTATACTCTGGCCTCAAGATATCCTCTCAAAAATATCGGATACTGCGTTGCCGATACTGCTTCTTTTTCCAGATTATGAGTAGTGAAGGCTTTGCGTTATGAATAGCGAAGCCAAGTCAGTTACATTTTTCAATCAGGCCGTCTGGGCCCAGAATATTATTTGCTCAAGACGTTTAGAGTCTCAGAGCTAGCAAACAACGCCCTAGCCCCTGACTTTTAGGCTCGGAACTAATTATAGAAATTTCGCATAAGTAGGCCGATTTGCGACTTTTGACACTGGAGAACAAACAATGACGAG
>JBLHTH010000047.1:0-20054 GCA_047627195.1 Pseudohongiellaceae bacterium
CAGTTCACAGTAACTTCAAAGCAGGCTTTGATAGCTATGGCAATGTTTTGGCTTGGCACAACCGCTTTACCGGCCCAATTCAAGTTGCTGGCGCCGCATTTATTCCTTACGCCATAGAAAACCAATCTATTCGCGTAGTGGATGGCGAAACTCATGTACCAATAGCCGCGTGGCGCAGCGTCGATCATTCGCAGCAGACTTTCTTCACCGAATCCTTTGTTGATGAAATTGCACATCGAGCAGGCGTAAATCCTTATCAATTCCGTATGAACCTTCTGCAGAATCACCCACGCCACCGTAAAGTACTAGAGGTGGCCGCTAAGGCTGCTGGATATGGACAAAACCTACCCGAAGGACATGCACTGGGCCTTGCAGTACAAGAAAGCTTTGGCAGCATCTGCGCAGAAGTCGCTGAAGTTTCTATTGATGATAACGGCCAGCCTATCGTTCATAAGGTGACCGCAGCCATTGACTGCGGTTGGGCGGTAAACCCAGATACGGTTGAGGCACAGGTTGAGAGCGGAATTATTTTTGGACTAACCGCGGCACTTTATGGGGAGATTACTATTGAGAATGGACGAGTTGTACAGAATAACTTTCCAGACTACGAAATGGTGCGCATGGCAGATGTACCAGAGATCGAAGTGCATATTGTAGAGTCTGGCGAAGCGCTAGGCGGTCTTGGTGAACCGGCAACGCCACCTATAGCCGCCGCGGTAACCAATGGCTTGTATATCTTGACCGGCCAGAGAGTTAGAGACTTGCCCATTCGTAAGCATGACTTCTCTAAGCCAGCATCGCTAGCTGCTGTTTAACGGCTATAGTTAAACCCCTGAACACGAGCTAGGTCTATAGTTAAGAGCTAGTCGGTTAAACAAACGCTAGCTAACCACTGTGTCAAAAAGGGAGAACCGCGTTCTCCCTTTTTTTGCCTGCCAATTACAGGTCCCTGTGCTCACTACAAATTATGACAGCCTTGGTCATTACTTCGGTACCTTCTGGGCATCTGGATCTTGTCTTGCGGACATCACTGTTTAAAACTTACTCGCCTGGCCAATATAGCGTTTCAAAATCGTTTCAGGTATTTTGATGATATGAAAAAATTAAACTTTCTGCGCTTGTTAGGATCAGTTTGCTTGCCATTTGCCTTGACCGCCTGCCAAAGCTCAGCAACTCAAACCGACACCAATAGTTTAAACATTAGTAGTGCAGATTTAATCAGCTGCATCTCCGTCGCTTTTGAATTTCGCAGCGTTGTAGATTCACAAGAGGTTGGCAATGCCAGCGCCCCAGCGCTGGCGATCTTGCCTATGTTTCATTCAAATCGCTTTCTGGATCTCTTGGCAAAAGAACCTATTACACAGACGCAAACACGGCAATGGTTTAGCCAGTCTGCAGCTTTAGGCGCTTCTATTCGCAGCTCTGAAAACAAAAATTTGAAGCAACCTTGGCCAGATTCACACCTTGCATTGATAAATCGCTGTGCGATAAGTTTTGCCACTCTTGATAACTACAGCGCCCACCGCCAACAAACGCTCAAGCGGCTGTCATTGATTTCTGACCACTATGATCCATTTGCGCAATGGTTAGGGTTCAATTGGCTTTTGCGCCCGATATTCAATTCACGCATTAAAAAATTGCATGAAGACGAAAAAAGCTGGTTCGAGCAGACAATCTCTTTTGATGAATCGGCTAGCTATAGGCCCCAGGAAACAAGTCATCAAAAGGACAGCGATTTAGAGGAGTGGTTTAACCGAGCCTATGATTCCAACCCACTAAAAGTGCCACAGCTCAACGATACGCAGCTGAGCAGTTTATTTGCGCTGCATAGCCCTAGATTTACTATCGAACTCAAAGATGACAATGACCTAATAGGACAGCCTGTTTGGAGTGATGCAGAAGTGAATGTTAATTCTGACAGCCCAACGGTTTATACCTTGCCGTCTCTCACTCGATTTGGAACAAGCAATCTACTACAGCTCAATTACGTGATCTGGTTTTCTGAGCGCAAACCGACGGCGTTGTTCGATCTCTTTGCGGGCAAGATTGACAGTTTGATTTGGCGAGTAACCCTAGATGAGCAAGGCAAAGTTTTACTCTACGACAGCATACACAGCTGCGGCTGTTATCATAAATACTTTGTCATGGCTGATAACGTGGTCACCAAGAAACCAGCGCTGTCAGAAGAACCAGCCAATATTTTCAACCTTACCGACATCAATAGCGAGGCTGGAGTTCATATTCGTCTTACAGCCAATGAGCACTATGTAGTAGGAGTAAACAATGATGTGTTATCTAGCGCTAGACCTTACTTGCTAGCCGACTATGCCCTACTCTCAAACCTAAATGATCACGGCCGCAGTAAAAGCATGTTTTCGCCCTCTGGTATTATCATCGATAGTAAACGTCTAGAGCGTTATACTCTTTGGCCTACGGGAATCAAGTCTGTCGGGGCTATGCGTCAATGGGGAACACACGCCACAGGGTTTGTTGAACAACAACATCTCGATGACGCCACTTTGCTAGACCTTTATTTTTTGAGGTTGGATAAACCTCGCTAGACAACAATATTATTGAGTATCCCCTTTAATTTATCCTTTAGCTTCTCGTCCCTACTTTGCGTTAAGATAAGTTTTTATGAGTCTGCGAAAAAAATATGTTTAGTTTGATACTAGGTTTAATACTGTTCATTTCGCTCCATCTCACACGAGAACTTGGTCTTAGGCCAGGCTTGGTTGGGCGCTGTGGAACTGAAAACTCTTATAAAGCCGCCTATAGTATTCTCGCACTGCTTGGTCTGGGCCTCATTATTTGGGGCATGGTCTCCGCTCCCTTTATTATGCTGTGGCAAACAAAATTTGAACTACGCTACATTAGTCACATACTAATGATCCCAGCCTTCATCTTAATCATTGCCGGCAACACTCCAAGGTCACATCTGCGGGCACATATTCGCAACCCTATGTTAGCTGGAGTCACTTTTTGGGGGATTGCTCACCTTTGGTCTAATGGTGATTTGGCATCAGTCTTATTATTTGGTGCCATGTCAGTTTGGTCGGGATTCAAATTTATATCGTTAGGCTTAAAGCACTCTACTAAAGCCGGCCAACACAGTCCTCAGTTATTTTGGGACATTATTGCTGTTGTTGCCGGTCTAATCACTTACACATTAATAAGCCAGTATCATGGACAGCTATTTGGAGTGGGTCTAGAATATGTTTAAACAGCGACAGCCTAAAAGCAACGCAGTAATAACGGCGCTTACCGTTTTTTCCTGCTTTATTTTTTCATCTTCATTACCTGCTCAAGAAGATTTTCATACGTGGGAAGGCCAGTGGGCCGCCAATGGCACTTATTTTAAGATCGCTGTCACGGTTAAGGACAATGTCCTAAAAGTCACTCCGTTAGAGTCGCTGGGTTTTGAGTGGACTAGCAAAGACGCCGTGATTGATGGCAATATTGTTGAAGTTGAGGTGGACTATATAACCGGGGGTGTTAGTGGCGTTATTCGAGCCGAACTGCTTGATGATTCCACTGGGGTGTTATCTGTAAAAACCTGTACACCTGAATTTATGGTGTCATGTGCACTGTCTAAAGGTCGCCAAGCCTATTTTACAAAAGTCGCTGAACTACAAGACGCACAGCTATAAAAAGCCGCAGACCACTAAACAGCGTCCTGCGGCTTTTAAAAAATTCGCTAAATTTCAGATATGGATTTAACGATTTTTGAAACGATACCGTATTTAATAGCTTCCGCTGCGGTCATCCAATAATCCCTGTCAGTATCCACGGCGACTCTTTCAATAGGCTGACCAGTTTCATCGGCAATCAGTTTATTGATGCGAGCGCGCATAGCTACAATTTGCTCGGCCTGGATGGCAATATCTGTCGCCCGTCCCTGTGACCCACCGGAAGGTTGATGGACAAGGTAGCGAGTATTCGGTAACGAGAAGCGGTTTTCTTTCTTGGCGGCCAAGTAAATAGTTGTGGCCGCGCTAGCCACCCAACCGGTTCCAATAACTCGCACCACGGGCTTAATAAATTTGATCATATCGTAAACCACATCTCCAGATTCCACATGTCCGCCAGGCGAACTAATGTAGATGGAAATTGGATCATCACTGTCTGATGCTAGAGCAAGGAGACGCTCGGTCGTGCTGCGAGCGATCTTGTCATTAATTTCACCGAAAATTGTAATTGAACGAGACTTAAACAGTTTCTCATCCATAAACCCTGAATTTCCGGCTGCTTTGCCATCCTTACTGTCTTTCTCTGGAAGATTGGTTTCCATTAACTACCTCTAAAACTGATTGCTTAATTAAGTTGATATCAAACGTTACGTAATGAGTTTGATTCGCGCTTTACATACCGTGTCCATGCCTTATCGCGCCAGTGGGAGCCTATTGCGCACTTACCTGGTCCAAGACACAGGTACTTTGATTTGCTCTCAAATAAGCGATGATTTTCCAAGGGTCGTCTGCTTCTGGAAAATTAGAACCAAAGCCAACCATGCTAGTGCCCGGAATACCGTTTACTATTGTGTCGAAAATCTCTTCGTCTGTCTCGCCATACTGCCAAAGACAGTTGAACAAGTTGGCGTCATCACCAAAACTTATTGCTGAAAGCTCTGACGTCAAACCATGGCAAAAATCTGCACAAGACCCCGCATAAATTGCCTGACCTCGAAGCAGTGCATTATCATCAGCCATAAAGCCCTGCACCAATGTCAGTTCAACCACTTCTGCTGGCCCTTCACAGCCATTTAATAATCCAAGAAATATGAAACCTAGCAAATATCTCATTAAGCTCTCACACGGTCATACAGCCTGCAAAATAGGTCTAAACAGTTTCTTCACCCAGCGGTTTAAACTTAATTAACAGCTGAGGCAAAAGAGTCAGAGAACCCACCAAGGCGACTAGCATCGCTAAACTGGTCAATAGTCCAAATACAATTGTAGGTATAAAATTAGACAAAGCCAATATCGAAAAACCTGCAACAATTGTCATTGACGTAAAATACATGGCGCGGCCAATGCTATTGTGGCAAAAAAACATCGTGTCGCGGTAGTTGCCAAACCGCGGAAACTCACGCTTAAATCGGTGCATGTAATGGATTGTGTTATCGACACCAATACCAACTGAAATAGCTGCAATTGTAATCGTCATAATATCTAGAGGTATGCCTAGCCAACCCATAATACCCAGCACGAATGCGGCGGCAATGGCATTGGGGATAATACAGATAATAGCTATTTTGAGCGACCTGAACAAAAGCAGAAACATCAACATAATGGCTAACATCACCACACCTAAGGTCAATATCTGCGACTCATACAAACTTTGCAACACGTTGTTGTAAAGAACAAGTATACCGGTCACGTTGACTTGCTCATCTGTGAAGCCAAATTCTTGCTCTATCCCTTTTTCA
Source organism: Pseudohongiellaceae bacterium (assembly GCA_047627195.1). Taxonomy (GTDB): domain Bacteria; phylum Pseudomonadota; class Gammaproteobacteria; order Pseudomonadales; family Pseudohongiellaceae; genus UBA9145. Next base: position 5,429 of record JBLHTH010000047.1, read on the forward strand.
ATTCTTTGCAACAGCTCATTTCGTTTAAGGTTAGGGTCCGATTCGATAACCCGCACATTGAAACGAAGCTGGTTCTCTTCGATAGAAACAAACGGCGTTAATACCGTGTCTTTAAGCGCTTCAGGGATTCGCGAATACAGCACTGCCCAAAGTAACCCATCAATTTCTTCGTAGCCGTTGAGCTTTTCAGCTAATTGGATAACAGCACCAAAGGACAGCACTTTGCCGGTCTGCGGATCGTTTTGCAAATATTCATGAATGGCCTTTACCTGATCCATCTTCGGAGCAGTAAACCAATAAGCGTCTGAGTCACTTGCATCGCCAAAGCCATCATCGAAACTATCGCTAATACCGTCATCAAAAGATTCAGCTTCTTCTGGAAGGTCCACTATCAAATCGAAAGATAAAGTGCCACCTAGCTTTTCATCGAGCAACGACATGCCTTGGTATATCTCTGTTTTTTCTCGAAAATAGTCAATAAAACTGTTCTCAACTTGCAGCCGCGTCAAGCCAATAACACTTAATAAAAGCACCACCGCGTAAAGATAAAGCACCTTGTCTTTGAGCTTGTCGGTAATGGTTGCCAGTGTAGATGTCAGGTTTAAGCGCATGTCGGATGACAGTTTGGTTTGATCTACAGGTAATAGCGTCAAGATTGCAGGGAACAAAAAGAACACTACTGTGAGCGCGGCAATAACCCCCATAACCATCATCCAACCAAATGAAATGATCGGTGAGATACCGCTCACGATAAGCGAGCCAAAGGCAACTGCTGTGGTTAATCCTGTATACAAACAAGGTTTGAACATACTCAGCACAGCGTGCTGCAGTAGTTTGTCATGGCTGCTGAAATGACGAGTCGCGCGCAGCTCTCGATAACGAACAGTAAGGTGGACTGTTAACGAGATTGTGATAATTAAGAGCAGCGAAATAAAATTGGAAGACACCACCGTCACGCGCCAATCCATTAAGCCTAAGACCCCGACCATCACCGTGCCAGCTACCGCACAACAAGCCAAGGGCAATACCACCCATCGTACCTTTTTAAAAATGAGACCCAAGGCAAAAATAATGAAACCCAAAACGCCAAAGCTAAAAGAGCTAAGGTCGCCTCGCACAAAGGTAACCAAGTCGTCAGCGATCATTGGAGCCCCGCCGAGGAAGATCTGCGCATCACCGCGGTAGTTTTCTAAAACGCTGCGAATCTGCGCGATAGCCTCGGTTTGTCGCTTGGAGGTAGTAATTGTATATTGGGAGTACTCTACTTCTATCTCAGCTAGCAACCGTGATTCATCGCTAGTAATAGTGCCGATAGCTTCTTTTTTACGGAGTGCAGTTCGCTGATCAACCAGATCTCGAGCTTTTTGGTCAATTTCAAAGCTGACAAGCATGCCCGCGGTCTCTCCGTCTGGGCTCACCACCGCCTCTCGAAATATCGGACTGGTAACCAGCTCTTCGCGAGCAACGTCGAGATCTATCTCAGCATCATTGAGAGTAAGGTAATCTTCAGAGATACCGGTTAATGGCGTATCAAGAAAAATAGGTACATTGAGAATGCTATCGACACCGCTAACTCGATCGATGTCCAGCAATTCTTGGCGCAAACTTTCCATTCTCTCCAATGTTGGACGGGAGAACAACGGAGCGTTCAGCGGTGTATAGGCAATAATCACCGATTCACTGGTGCCGTAAATAGCATTTATTTCGCGGGAATATTCGAGATCCCTGTCTCCTTCCAACATCAAAGAATCGGCAGAAGCGTCAAGGCGAAAGTATTGAGTGTAATAGCCGAAGCCAGCGGCCGTAATTAGGACCAAGGCAATAACTAGTAGAGGTCTACGAAAGACCAGTTCGATATAAAGGGCGGTTATCCTAGCTAGCATAAAAATCCTGAGAACTTGTAAGACGGCCACCATCACTTGCTCAAGTGACCCGGCACCAACGGAGTCGGGCTACTATACGCTGATCAGCCTGTTATTTCGATATCGACGTCGGCGCTAATCGAAGCTTTTGACAGCTTAATAATGGGTTAAGTTGGCAGGAGTGGCTGATCTAGATCTAGACCTCCTTACCAATTCCCGCGAATAAAGCTAACCCCAGATGTCATGAAGCTCAGCTAATCAGGATGCGCGGCTCAAATAGTCTCCGAAATTTGCTGAAATAGACTGTTTGTACTCAGTATCACGAGTACTAATCGTCTGATCATACTAACGAGATTCCAATTTTATTTATCACAGTAATTAGTAACTAATCCTTGAACGCATCAATATAAACATAAGTATCTGATTTATATATTTATTATTTCTCGAAAATGATTTAAAAAAGCCATGCGAAGAGCATAGCCAGCGAGCCCCGCAGACTGCAACTTTCTGTGATTTTAATACGCCTCAAGTGGGATAGCTGAAGCTTACTTGCTACCATTGAGGGTATGAGTGTTAGTAATCGTTTTAGATTGATCTGAATCATCTTGATCAGATAATGAAGCTCTAGACTTGCACTCTCGGTCTTGAAGGCGCGGCTTGTACCAATAAATTCTGGCCCATTGAGCAAGACCTATAGTCAGTCGCCTGCGACTCTGTGCCGCAGCCACAAGCATTGAATTACAGCCCACAAGCGTTAATATTAAAGCGGCAGGCTTTGATTACATCCAGTGTTCAAAGCAAAGAATTAGACAGGAGCAGTTAAAAATGAAATTGTTAAGCAAATCACTGACGTCTTTCATAGCGACAGGAATTGTAGCCATGGGAATTGCCACATCAGCCTTCGCTGAAGATGATTGGCTGCGTTCTGTGCCCGATTTTGCCCTAACCGACCAAGCCGGCGTAACCCATACGCTGGATCAGTATAAAGACGATGAATTTATCGTGTTCTACGTACAAGGTGTTGGCTGCCCTATTGCCAGGATCGCGCTGCCTAGCTACCGTGAAGTTCGCGACGATTTCCAAAATGAAAAAGTTAGCTTCTTAATGTTTAACTCAAACATTCAAGATAGCCCTAAGCGCATTGCACGCGAAGCAGATGAGTTTGGCATTGATTTCCCAGTGCTTAAAGACGAAGGTCAGCAACTTGCCAAAGCCTTGGGAGTTGAGCGAACGGCTGAAGTCTTTGTTATCAACCCACGCACTAAAGAAGTGATGTATCGTGGACCAATCAACGATCAGCTTGGTTATGAAACTCAGCGAAATCATGCCAATGAGCATTTTTTGAAAGATGCGCTAGCCACAGTGCTTGCCGGCGGCACGGTTAACATCGAAGATATTCCAGATTCAAAAGGCTGTTTAGTGGCAATCTTTGATACCTGAACAATTTTTAACACCTGATTAATAAATAGATAAAGAAAACCCGGTCTCGCAAGGTGACCGGGTTTTTTATGGCAAAAAACTGGCCCGACCATATCGGGTGATAGCGCCTGCGTCGCATCTGCACCTTACCCGCCTAGTATCTTGAGCACCTACATGGCGGCTCGATAGCACCCGCCCAAACCATGAGTATCCGATTACACACAGATGCAGTTCGGCAGTTTTTTCAGGTCCCTTCCTGTCCAATCTAACGCCCACTCTGGTCAGTGGATATTTTCCTATCATTTAAAAAAGCTTGAGCATAAACTTAGAAATCATAAGGTAGGCCTAACATTTAAATACTGCGCGTTCTGAAACATCGGCTCTGCTCTAAATCAACCGTAGAAAAAAACTCAAGCAAAATAATAGAGTCGTTAAGAAAGAATGGAGGTTATGAACATCACTGAAGAATACTTGATAGGCATCGCTAGCATAGCCCTGATCGGATTCGGCGCAGTGGTGACAGCTCTAGGTCGCTGCGGTGAACTTTAATAGATGCTAATTTGGTTCATTATCGCTTGTGAAATTGGCTTTTGGATAATTCTTGCCTTGGGCCTATTCGTTAGATTCGTATTGAAATTAGATACACTCAGTAAATTTATATTACTGTGTGTGCCGCTTTTAGACATAGCACTTTTAGTAGCCACCATGGTAGATCTCAACAGCGGTAAACCAGCAGAATTTTCCCATGGCTTAGCTGCTGTCTATTTGGCTTTTACGGTGGTTTACGGGCACAGCATTATTCAGTGGGCGGACAGTTATGTCTCTTACAAATTCTTTTCTGGCTCAAACCCAAAAATCAACGCATACGGCTGGGCTTACGCTAAATATGAGTGGTTGCGGTGGTTAAAAGCGCTGTTAGCTTGCGCTGTTGCCGCGACCCTACTATCCATCGCAATATTTTATATAGATAACCCTAAAAATACTGAAGCCTTAGCCCAATGGTATTCTCATTTATTTTGGCTTCTGGCCATCTGGCTCGCAGGTTGGCCGCTGTGGTATACAATATTTCTACGAAAAGAGAAAAGCGAATAGCAAAGTCTTCAGCCTCTCAAATTTCACTCGCGGTCAAACCAAGTATTTGATGATCAGTTCGGGCTCGGGACATAACGATGCTATTAACGAAGAAGTGCTACGCGCTTGGATTAAGAAAGTGTTTTGTAACGGTGGCTTGCTAGAACAGCGCTGCTTTCGAAAAATTAACAATACCAAAATATAAGAGGATGAAAGCATGACAACCAAAGGACCAGAAATTAACCGCAGAAGCTTCTTAGCCGCAGGAGCTGGAGCTATCGCGCTTGCCGGCATTGCTCACTCGGCGAGTGCAGCTCCATTAACTACCGATGAACAGGCCAATGTTCAACTCGTAAATGACTTCTGTGCGGCGTGGCCCAGTCATGACCTTGATAAAATAATGGCATTTTTTGCTGATGACAGTGCGTACCGAATGACAGAGACAACCGAATTGGCCGATGGCCGCGATGCCGTATCAGAGCGCATCCAAACCATTATTAACAACGTCGACCGTTTTGACGTGCTAGATACGTTTGCCCGAGGGCCTATGGTGATTAACGAGAGAATTGATTATTTCTCGGATTTTGCTCTCAAAACCTGGCGCGGCGTCGGAGTATTCTTTATCCGAGACGGAAAAATCGTCGATTGGTATGACTATACTATAGAAATGGAACAGGCCTGAGTCCTAATACAAGTGACTGAGCCTGCTAGCAAACGCCTTTAAATATGTATCAGGAACTTAAGCTGCAAGAATAGGAACTCACCGGCCTTTCCAAAGATGCCGTTCATATCTGCGCAGGCCTGTTTGTGTTTTTCTGGGCAGTGGCGCTTCTGCGTAAAGGTAAACTTGAAGCGGCTGACCTAGTGCCTGTTTTACCGTAGCCGCTGGACTGGTTTGGAATTTTTTATTACCTTATTGTTTTTCTGCTTAGGTTAAAAAAATGAACATCAAAGAGAAGAAAAAATTTAGCGGCAGTTGCCATTGTGGTTCAATAAAATTTGAAATTCGCTCAGAATTCCAGGAATTAACGACCTGCGATTGCTCCATCTGCGTAAGAAAAAACGCTCTCATGGTTAAAGTTCATGAAGACGACTTCAGCTTACTTCAAGGCGAACAATCACTTTCTCTTTATCAATTTAATACCAATGCCGCGAAGCACTACTTTTGCAGTAACTGCGGCATCTACCCTTTTCACATAAAAAGAAGCGCCCCAGATTCCTACGGGATTAATGTCTTTTGTTTGGAGAGCGTTGACCTAGAAGGAATCCCTATCAGGGCAACCGATGGCATCGGCATGTCTTGAAAGCGAGAAAAACCAGTGGTAATCCCAAGAATAGCGTAATCGGGCACACCTTCTATATCCACACCACATTCTACTTCGAAATAGAAAAGCTAAATTTCCTAAACTGCACCTATCAGCTTTGATAGAAATAACGACTAGCTACTAATCCCTAACGCGTGGCGATGGGAGAATCGGCGAATAGATATCAAGTGGTGTTAGAGCTCGCCAAGAGGAGATTTTGGGCAGTCATTTCTGATTACAGTGTACATAGAGTTCGCTAATTTCCACTGCCTTTCCAATTGAATGAGATCGAAAACATCGACGCCGCAGTGCGAGAACTCTCCATCAATATAGAAGTCATAAGGCGCCCAGAACACCGCCATTAGGTCATTAACCAGCACGATCTCATCCCAGTAGCGCTCGGTATATTCAGCAGCACTAGGAGTCGTGTCGGAGTTATCTTGTTGGCGAGAGCGAAGTTCGAAAGTTCGGTCAGCCTTTTCTCTAATACTGTAATTATGCGCACCATCAATGCTAATGCTTGCCATTAAGGCCTTGTTGTTAGTATTGAGCGCTTCAAAAAATTGATTTACTACAACCATCACAGCATCATGTTCTAGATGCTTCTCTTGTGCAGTGATAGCGCCGCTGCCAATTACACCTAATAAAAAAAAAGCTGAAAATACTAGATTCTTCATTTCACAGATCCTTAATGCCTAATTAATCTCTTAACCGAGGTAGCGTCTAGGGTATAAGATATAATCCGAGACTAGCAACACAAACTCTGTTAAAACTTAATATGGCTCATCGCGGTACTTGCGAAGCCTTACCCTATAGATACAAGCCTAAGCTTAAGGAATACAAACCAGTGAAATCTTTTCCCGATCCGTTTTACCGTTGGCGACCCCATCCCTGGCATGGACTGGAAGTTGGCCCAGAAGTCCCCAGGGTAGTTCATGCCTTCATCGAAATCTGTCCTTTCGACTTAGTAAAATACGAAGTAGACAAGACCACAGGCTACCTCCGGGTAGACAGACCGCAAAGGTCATCGTCTCAGCACCCTACTTTGTATGGTTTTATTCCCAAAACTTACTGCGGTGAACGAGTAGGTGCCTTAATGCCTGAAGCTGCTCGAGGCGATGGCGACCCATTAGATATTTGCGTTATCAGCGAGCGTCCCATTTCAAAGACCGAGATTCTTTTGAACGCCAGAGTCGTAGGCGGATTTCCGATGTTAGATGGCGGTGAAGCTGACGATAAAATTATTGCTGTGCTTGAAAATGACCCTTTGTGGTCATCGGTTGATGACATTGCTGACTTACCGCCAGCTCTGATTGAAAGGATGCGGCATTACTTTATGACCTATAAGCTGATCCCCGGAGAAGAGAACAAAGTCTCTATTGGTCCCGCATATGGGTTTGATCATGCAAAAATAGTAATACAGGCATCCATCGCCGATTATAACTCGGAGTTTGGGTCAGACTGACGGCTCGGGCCGCCAGTTCAATCAGTCAGCCGTTGGCGTTAGATTGTCCTCTTAAATTCATAAGGCTGACGCCATCGGCGGTCTTTTGTACTCGCTCATTTAATTATTAGCTCGTCACCGAGCAAGGTTTTATTCTTAATGCTAGCTATTATTCGCGTTCAATTAAAACTCAGACCTTGGTGGATGAATGCCTTAATGTTGTTCTGTGCTTTCATGACTTTCTTGTATGTGCCTTGGGATATTTTCATAAAGCCGCTCAGCCAAGACCAAGAAGTGTGGTTTGGATTTATGTTTACAGGATGGTCGGCCAAAGTCGGCGCCATGCTCCATTGGTTTGTCTATAGCGCTGGCACTTGGGGGTTTTGGAAAATGAGATCGTGGATGCACCCTGGCGCCGCCCTCTATGTGCTTCAAATTGCGCTGGGCATGCTGATCTGGAGCACCATTGACGAACAAGGTTCAGGAATAACAAGTGGACTATTAGTCGCCATTCCTTTTGTCGCCTTGGCTATCTTTTTACTTCGATCACGCCAGCGTTTTTTGAGTGAGCCAGATTCTAATTAAGGGCAGGCACAAGACAAGTAGAAAAAGTCGAGCAGTTAACTTACAAAAGAATCGAACCGATAATCAAGTCCCCGCAATTAATACATATCTTCCATTAGCAGCGCTGGCTCTCGTAATTACTGCCCTTCTCACATGCTCACTGAAACCAATCGACTACGACTGGCTGCAAGGACAATAGCTATCTAGCCTTCATTGCACTGCAGGTGCCAACGAAATACCTAACAAGCCGGTTGGCGTTTCGGCAGGCAAGTTAATAGGGACGGTGCAAGCTGAGCGCCTGTTTGCAACTGACCTGTCTGTTAATATTCAAGAAGACAGCCTGTTCGAAATTGGAACAGTTGGCACGTCTTCACCACGGATGAAAATCCCTAGCCAGGACAATTTTATTATCACAAAACCCGAGACAAGTTTTTGCAGCACAGCCTACGACCTAGCCAGAAATCTCCTCATTTTTCACTGCACGATCCCTTAACAATAAGTAATTTGGACTTTAGGATTACGCCAGCGGTGGTATTATGCCCACTCATTGGAACCACCAGGCTTTAATCCTCATCATGAAAAAATGGCTGTCCGAGATAGAACTTAAGGGTGATTTAGTCACCCTAATACCAATGCGCAAGGCACACCGCGATGCCATGGTGGAAGCCGCCAGCGATGGCAAGCTTTGGGAGCTTTGGTATACAGCTGTACCCAGCGCAGACACAATTGATGCCTACATTGATAGCGCGCTTGCAGGTTATGCTGCAGACAATTCTTTGCCTTTCGTGGTTATAGAGAATTCAACTCAAAACCTGATAGGCTCTTCTCGCTATCTGAATGCACAATCCGAGCATCGGCGCCTTGAAATAGGCAATACTTGGTACAAAAGCAGTGCACAGAAGTCTGGCATCAATACGCAATGCAAACTATTAATGCTGAACCATGCATTTGAAACACTCAACTCGGCTTGCGTCGAATTTCGCACCCATTGGCATAATCATCCCTCTAGAGCTGCTATTGCGCGGCTAGGTGCAAAGCAAGACGGTGTATTGCGTAATCATCAAATCGATGCCAGTGGTGCCCATCGAGATACTGTAGTGTTTTCGATAATTGAACATGAATGGCCCACAGTAAAACAATCTCTTATTTTTAAATCACACCGCACTAAAACAAGCTAGGCCACTATATTTTTGTGACGAGTGTTAGGATTAATATGTCAGTCTCCATGAGGGTGGGCCAAGAGTCGATATTTGATGCGCTTACCGGTTCAGATACTATTGTGAAATGCTGGCCGCTTAACGGCGTCGCTTCTGATTGGAAGGCAAGCGATTACGTGCATTAAAAAAGTGAATTTGATAGCTTGCCGTTTGCCGGTTTTGCCTCTATCCAAATTTTGGACTGACCCTCACAGTAAAAGTATTCATGTTAGCTTTTTGATATCTTACGATAATCGCGGAACGGCTTTTACCAGAAAACGCTGTCACTATTTTCTGTGAAATAATTCTACATGAGGGCTACAGCTTCCTTAATAAGTCCCAGGAAAGTATTACATCGGCTGAGCTCTTTGAAGCGATGAATGACTGCGCATGAGGTTTTTATAAGGAAATTCTGAAACTACACGGGACCTCAATGAGTATTAGCAGGCCCGTGTTCATAAATTATATAGACTATGGAGCCGCTATCCTTAGTATTGTCTAGACCGTATTTCGCTAAACAAAACTCAGCTTACCTCGCAAAAAAGGACAGAAACTATGTACGGACTGATTGGCAAAATGATAACAGCACAGGGCAAGGCTGATGAACTTGCACAAGTTCTCATTGGAGGTATAACCAACATGCCCGGCTGCTTGAGTTACATAGTGGCAAAAGACAACACTGAAGATAACAGCCTTTGGGCCACTGAAGTGTGGGAAGATAACGGTAAGCATTCTGCATCATTGGCTTTGCCCTCTGTGATTGATGCTATTAGCAAAGGTCGCCCTTGATCGCCGGATTTGGCGAGCGATTCAAAACTCAGCGCGGCGGTCAAGGAATTTTCTAGAACAACTCATTTGTATCGTCCCTAAGAAACAGTTTGCAAGGGGCATACGCAGTCACCTTGGAGTAAAAATCTATGCCTGCCTCCAGCCCCAATCGAATTTTTCAAATTACTGTGACCGTTGCGTTGTTGGCAGTCGCCGCAATTAACTTTACGGCAACGCTAGATAGGAAAGCCGAAGCGCCTATCAATGATGCTTTTGAAAGGGCATTAATTACTTACGCCGTGGTTCGAGGTATCAATGCTGTTGTGTCTGTAATCCAGGGAACTGAAATTGCTATCGAGCCTGCTGGTGTCGGCGTAATTCTAACACCCGGAGAAATGTTCGATCCGGTCAACGATCTGATTGAACGCTTCTCGCTCATTGTATTGATCGCCAGCACCTCCTTAGGGGCGCAGAAAATATTAGTAGGCATTGGCACTACTGTCTTAATTCAAATCGCTGTAGCGGCTGCTTTAAGCATCCACCTCGCTGCTCTATGGCGACCGGGTCTTTTAGCGAGTAGATGGGGAGCAGTCCTGCTACGGGTTTCTCTGCTATTAATTATGCTTAGATTTCTAATCCCTACGACGGTGCTGCTCAACGATATTGTGTACCAACACTATTTAGATCAGCAATACACCGAGTCATACACAGAACTAGAACAAACCAGACAAGACGTGAAGGCTCTTCAAGACGCAGAGACTGACCCGCTAGCAGAACAAATGGAAGGTGGCATACTAGAGCAGATTGGTCGCTTATATGATCGAACGGCGCAGCGAATCAATGTCGATGCAAGACTGGCCGAGTATGAGCAACGCTTGTCCAATGCCAGCGAACAGATCATAGATTTGATTGTTGTTTTTGTGTTGCAAACACTTATTTTCCCGATGCTGTTACTCTGGCTGGGGCTCAAAGTGATCAAGCTAGTTTTTAACGGGGGAATCTTTTTCCATCGCCCTAAATCGGTAGAACATAGCTAATTCGTACAGGGCTTTTTAGCTCTAGGTCGATTCGGGATCAACCTATGACACATAATTATGTTGGCAACTGCCTGTGCCAGAGTGTGCGAGTTGAATGTGCTGCAGCGCCTGCTGTGCATCTTTGTTGCCAATGTCATGACTGCAAACAAGATGCCGGATCTCCTGCGTCTAACATGCCTTTTTTATAGATGAGCCTGTTCTACTTAGTGGATGCGTCACTAGCAATCATTTTAAAGCTGCAAGTGATAGCGACACGATAAGAGAAAAATGCTCAAATTGCGGCACAATAATGTAATCGATAAATTTATCCAGTTTAGTGCTTTAATTGGGGCTTTTCAGCACACATTTAAACTCCCTGTATAGATTCGCTTAGATTACACGTCTGGACTAGAAGCAAACTGAGCACTGTTAAACTTTGTGCTAATACGAAAACGTTTGAAAAAGGCTTGCCTAGTACTTAAAGCAAAATCTAAATCCAAAGGATTCTAAACATGCAACTAACTCCCTTTCATCTTGCGATTCAGGTTAGAGATATTAATGAGGCTAGAGATTTTTATGGGTCGAAGATGGGCCTGCCTGAAGGACGAAGCTCCGAGCAATGGATAGACTTCAACCTGTTTGGGCATCAGCTTGTGACACATCTAAACCCTACGATTGGGAAAGAGGGATCGGTAACCAGTATGGCCAATCATGTGGATGGCCATGGCGTGCCAGTGCCGCACTTCGGGGTAGTCCTACAAATGCAAGACTGGAAAAATCTATCAGACAAAGTGCGCGGATTTATCACAGGATTTCTAATCGAGCCTTATGTGCGTTTTGAAGGGGAGCCGGGCGAGCAAGCAACAATGTTCTTCACAGACCCTTCCGGTAATGCATTAGAGTTCAAAGCCTTTAGCGATATTGACGCACAGCTTTTTGCCAAGTAAGGCAAGCCATTGAAACCCTGCAATCAATGTGGAAAGTGCTGCATCAACTACAGCGACGGCGGCTTGTCGGCAACCGCCGACGAAATCGAGTATTGGGAACTATTCCGCCCAGACATTGCTCGCTATGTAAGCAATGGCAATATTTGGATGGACCCGAGTTCAGGCGCTCAACTGGGAATTTGTCCTTGGCTGCGAAAAGGCGAAGGAAAAGTAGAAACTAATGGAAAGCCAAAAGAAATCTACAGCTGCGACATTTACCATGACCGGCCAAACGACTGCAAAGCCTATCCCGCTGATCTAAGCCAAATGATCAACGACGAATGTGAAATGTTGGAAGCAGACGATATAGCCAATCCTAAGCGAGGATATTCAAGGTTAAAGCTGATCATGAGTGATAGCTGGTCTTCATTGCCTAACGAATAGGCAGTACACTTTGACTTAAGCCTCTCTAGTTTCCTGGGCGCATTGACATTGTAGCCCAAGAGAGAGGGAGAGAGAGAAGTGCTGGCAAAGCTTAAACAAGCACTTCAACTTCCACCGCAGCCCATTCTCGAAATACCACCGGCTTCTGCGCTAGAAGATATAACTGCACTCAAGACTAAAGCGGTGAATCAAACAATCAAGGCGGCGCTGGAACTTACAGAAGAGTCATACGGGTTGGTAACAACTCGGCACAGCGGTGTCTTGGACAATTTTTATCTCGCATCAGGTTTAACAACTTCATTAACTGAGATTCAGCAGCTATATACTGCAAGTGTCACAGCAAAAACCGAGACTAGCTCCGCTCTGGACATCAGCGCCTGCAGCAATGAGTTGCGCGATTCAGAAGGCCTTGACGCCTTTGATCTTGAAGCCTTGGCGAATGCGCAGGCTAATTCCGTGTCCAGCTTGCTGTTAGAAGACGGGCCTCTCACAGCTCAAAGAATTCGATTACTTCAAAGCGGCGACAGTGATATAGATGAGAGTGGATGGCAACTCATGACATCTGAACTGTCTAGCAATAATTTGGCTCGTAGGCTTTTCGCTGACAATAGTGTGAAACTGCAGAAAACCCGCTGTTAGTTAAGTTAACATGACTAATCAGCATCCCAAACCACAGAGGCTGATTTTTTAACTTAGTTATCCAACTTACTTGTCCAGCCCAGCCACCCACTAATATTTGATAAAAACCGACCATGATTACAGACATCTTATTTAGCCCTCTCACTCTTCCAAATGGTGCTGTGCTGCCGAACAGATTATGCAAAGCAGCGATGGAAGAAAACCTCTCAATCGAAGGCCAACTGCCCGGCGAAAAGTTGTTCACGCTCTATAGGCGCTGGGCAGAAGGTGGCGCTGGCTTACAAATATCAGGCAATGTAATGGTAGTACCTGATGCCATGACCGGACCCGGAGGGGTGGTACTGCAAGACGGCACCCAATTGAATTTATTTGAAACCTGGGCTCAGGCGGGTAAAGCAGCGGGCGGCCATTTTTGGATGCAAATTAATCACCCCGGCAGACAAGTTTACGCCGCGATGGGTGAACAAGCAGTTGGCCCTTCTGATATCGCCGTCAACATTCCAGGCTTTGATAAACTGCTAGCAAAACCTAAGGCGCTAACAAGTTCGGAGATAGAATCGCTGATACTGCGTTTTACCCGCACCGCACAATTAGCAGAACAAGCAGGCTTCACTGGCGTGCAAATTCACGCAGCCCATGGCTATCTGATTAGTCAATTTTTGTCGCCGCTGGTTAACAATAGAACCGATCAATGGGGAGGCTCGTTAGAAAACCGCGCGCGCTTTCTATTGGAAACTCTGAAAGCGGTAAAAGCCGCTGTGTCAGCAAATTTTTGCTTATCCGTAAAACTTAATTCTGCTGATTTTCAGAAAGGCGGATTCGAATTGGACGACGCAAAATGGGTAGCAATGGAGCTGGAGAAAATTGGACTGGACCTTTTAGAAGTGTCGGGAGGCAATTACGAAAGCCCTGCCATGACCGGCACAACTGCTCACACAAGCACATCTAAACGTGAAGCGTATTTTATTGAATTTGCGCGAGAGGTATCCTCTGTCGTATCGATACCCATCATGGTTACAGGTGGGATCTTAAGCCCTGAAGTCGCAAGAAGTGCGCTGGCTGAGGACGATCAAGGTTTCGGCGTAAAAGTTCTGGGGCTTGGCCGCGGGCTAGCATTTAATCCGGACCTGCCGAATTTGTGGAAGGCGGGACAAAGCTCTTCAGTTGATTTGCCGAAAATAAATTGGGCTTCAAAAACACTGGCGAGTTTGGCGCTTATGTCGATATCCAAAATTCAATTAGGAAGATTGGCCTCAGGTAAACCACCGAAAATAGGTGTTTCGCCATTGCTGGCCACACTAAGTGACCAGCTAAAAACGCGGCTACAAACACGACGCTATCGAAAATGGCGCGAATCTTAAAATTGGTACGGTCTGCGCTCTGACGCCGAACTCATTCCAGACTCACTCCTTGCTTAAGCTGTTACTCTACAAAAGCCCGCTCGATAACGTAGTGGGCCTTAATGCCTTGGCGGGATTCTTTAAACCCCCAGCCATCAATGATATCGCAGGTGTCTTTTAACATGCTGGGACTGCCACAAATCATGAAGCGGTCTTGCTCTGGGTCTGGCGTTGGCAGGCCGATGTCTGCAAACAGTTTGCCGGACGTCATAAGGTCGGTTAGACGCCCCTGATTGCGAAAATCTTCGCGAGTCACAGTAGGGTAGTAAATCAGCTGTTTGGTCACCTCTTCACCAAAGAACTCGTTCTTAGGAAGTGAGTTTTCAATCAAGTCTTGGTAAGCCAATTCAGATACGTAACGCACTCCGTGAGTACAGATCACGTTGTCGTAGCGCTCATAGACTTCTGGATCTTGGATGATACTGATAAATGGCGCTAACCCAGTTCCCGTGGCAATCAGATACAAATTGCGGCCTGGCAGCAAATGGTCCACAACCAGCGTGCCTGTAGGCTTACTGGAAACAAAGAGCTCGTCTCCAACCTTAATATTCTGCAATATGGAGGTCAACGGGC
>JBLHTH010000048.1:0-19927 GCA_047627195.1 Pseudohongiellaceae bacterium
CAGGATTCTACGCGCGTCAAAATACGTCGACTCCTGTTCGGATAGGAGTGATCGCGATGGTCGCAAATATGATAATGAATTTGCTGTTTTATATGGCAGGGCTTGCGCACGTTGGTTTAGCCTTGGCGACCAGTTTAGCGGCGTTTCTCAACGCTGGTTTGTTGCTTAAAGGTCTAAGGTCCGACGGTGTCTTTACTTTTCAAGCTGGTTGGCTGGTGTTTTCTATGAGGCTGATTCTAGCTAATGCCTTAATGGCGACTTACTTAGTAATGGTGAGCAGTGAATGGCAGGCTTGGCTTGGCTGGTCGACAGTAGAGCGCGTTGGTCAATTAACGGTATTAGTGCTGGGCGGCATCGTGACTTACATAGTGGTGTTGATTGCGGCGGGCATGCGCTGGCGAGATATTTATCGCTAGTATACTGGTAATGCCTTTTTTAAAGAGCTGGATAAAGAGTTAGACAATGAAGCGAGTTTATACAGCAGATAGTGTCGCGATGGCATGGCACGTTAAGAACGTTTTAGAATCCAATGATATTGATGCTACTGTCAGAAATGAAGGTCTAATGACTATCGCAGGGGAAGTGCCTTTTGTAGAATGTCTGCCTGAAGTATGGGTATTGAATGATCTTAATTGCCTCTTTGCGGAAAAGCTAATCAAAGAAATTGAAGATACCCCTGCTGTTGAGGGCGCGGATTGGCGTTGCCGAAATTGCCAAGAGAGCAATCTTGCGAGCTATGCAATCTGTTGGAATTGCCAGTCAAGTATAGATGAGGATGAAGGCGAGAGTGAGGGTGGCGATAAAGACGGAGACGGTGGGCGTAAATGAAAATTATAGTTTACGTTATTCTATTTACTTCGCTTCTTAGTCCTCTTGCAGCAGCAGAATCACAGGAGTGTGTGATTTTGCTTCATGGACTCGCTAGAGTCTCTAATTCGATGGGAGAGTTGGAAACTAAACTCGGTAGGGCAGGGTACAACGCGGTAAGCATCAACTATCCTTCCCGTAAATATGGGATTGATGTTTTAGCCCCCGATGCTGTTGACCGAGGAATCGTCGAGTGCGGGAGCGCAGACGTTATACATTTCGTCACTCATTCACTAGGCGGAATATTAGTTCGTTATTACCTTGAGCAGAACAATATTGAAAATTTGGGCAGGGTGGTTATGTTGGGCCCACCAAATCAAGGCAGCGAAATTGTCAATAGAATGCTTGCTGTCCCTGGGTTCAAATTATTCGGCGGTCCGACAGGTATAGCGTTAGGAAGTGGCGAGGGCCATATCCCTGACTCCTTGGGTCCGGTAGAATTTGACCTTGGCATTATCGCAGGGAGCACGAATATTAATCCTTTGAGCCTGCTTTTTATTGATGGTGAAAACGATAGTATTGTGTCGGTTGAAAGCACCAAGGTAAGAGGCATGAACGCTCATTTGGTTCTGCCTGTGACTCATACATTTATGATGAGAAACAATAAAGTGATTGATAACGTTATTCACTATTTAAAGACAGGTTCATTTATTTTTTAAGGCTAATTTTGGTTCAAGATTTAAAATCAAATCGAGTTATTTCTGACAACCAGCGAGCTTTTGCTAAAAGCTTGGGCATTGTGGTGGCTGACGGCTCTAACATTGAAGAGTTGGTGGAAAAAATAGAGACGAGTTTGGGGCAGAATACCATGCTAGAGCAGTCTCGCTGGTTTGTGATGAGCGTGTTATGCCATTCTAACCGCTGTGCTTGGCTCACTATTGATGAAAGTGAAATTGATAAAGAAAAGCAGTATGAAATAGCGGGTAGCTACATTGGTACGGACGATTTTAAACAGTCACTTCGCACAGTATTAAAGGAAGACCGCTGCAAGTTCACTTTGTTGAGGTTTGCCAAGTCTAGAAACATTGAGAAGCGCACGTTGTCTACAACGACTAAAGCATTTAAACACGCCCAATCGCTGCTGAAAGAATCGGGATTGATCAGTGCTGCCAAAACCACGGCACGCAAGGACGCGAAAATTGAGAACGTGAAGAGAGTTGAGATAGCTCAGAAGGGTGATGAGGTTAAGGAAGCGCGACAAAGCAGCAGCCCAGAAAAGATGAGCGAGCCAGATAAGGATTCATTAGCCGGCCGAAGTTCAGCCCCTGGTGGCGATCGTGAAGATGATTTTTTAACCTTTTTAAATCCTCTGCAAGAAAACGAAGAACTGCTTAATTCTCAGTTACAGATGGATGATCAAGAATTCGCCGAGCTTGATGCCAAGGTTGATATGGAAGCTGAGTCAGCCTGTGAAAGTTGGTCGGGCGAGGAGAGCGAGGACCGAACCAGTCTACTTGTGGGTCTCGCCGCTGGTGGCGTTATGTTTGCGGTTGTTATTTGGTTGTTTATTTAAATCTGAAGCGCCCAATCTTGGTAATGTTACTTGCGTTATTTGGCTGGCTTGCCGAGTGGCGGACCGCTGACGCCGCGGCAATCATAATTTCATTTCTATCAGGTTCCACTGGTAATTAAGCTCTGGAGATGAATTTGCCAGTGACGGTATTTACTTTTACTAGCTCTCCAATTACCAGATATTCAGGAACCTGAATCTCTAAGCCTGTGGACAAGCGGGCCGTTTTACTGCGGTTCGTCGCCGATGAGCCGCTGACAGCAGGAGGGGTGTCTTCAACAATGAGATTGACCGACTGCGGTAGTTCTACGGCTACAAGGCTACCTTCTAGCACCAGCGCGACTATATCCGCTTGCTGTTCCACCAAGTAGGGCAGCTGAGCTTCGATCTGTTCAGAGTTGATGCCGTATTGACTAAAGTCCTCCATATTCATGAAGTAATAGGTGTCATCGTCAAGATAGGAATATTGCACCTGAACGCGAATGCAGTCAGATTCTTTTAGCTGGTCATCGCCCTTGAACGAACTGTCTAGTTTCTGGTGAGTTTTCAGATTGTTAAATCGTACTTTGTACAGTGTAACCGCGCCACGGGAAGAGGGGCTTTTTGCTTCGACCTGTTTGACGCTATGTGGATCGCCGTCGATATCTACAACCATTCCTCTTTTTAATTCACTGGCTTTAGGCACCCAATTCTCCCCGATTTAACGGTAATTTAATACTGCAATGGCGAGAAGGTACCTAATACGTCGCAAGTAGTCTAGCCAAGATGTGCTCTAGATGCTCACAAAGACTTTGAGTTGCAGCGTTATTTCCCCGATAATCCCGTTCCAGCAAAATTTGGCGAGCAACCATGGTTGAACGAATCAAAGAAATCGATAATCTACATATCATTGGGTATGAAGAGCTGCCTTCACCTGGCGAGTTGAAAGACCAGCTAGAGATCAAGGGCTCCGCATTAGAAACTGTCATGGCAGGCCACCGTAATGTTAAAGAGGTGTTAGATCGCCAAGACACGCGCCTAATCGCTGTTGTGGGCCCGTGCTCGATTCACAGCCCTGACGAAGCGATAGAATACGCTCGGCTGCTTAAGCCGCTGGCCGATGAGTTAGCGAATGAATTGCTCATTATAATGCGGGTTTACTTTGAAAAACCCAGAACCACGGTCGGCTGGGAGGGGCTAATTTACGATCCTCATCTCGATGGCAGCCGCCGAATTGATCACGGTCTGCGTATTGGCCGGCAGTTGATGCTAGATATTTCTGAGGTAGGATTGCCAATTGGGATTGAGGCGCTGGATCTTATCTCGCCTCAATACTTACAAGATTTGGTAAGCTGGACGGCTATCGGAGCGAGGACTACTGAGTCACCTACTCATCGAAAGCTGGCCAGCGGGATTTCATCTGCGGTTGGCTTTAAAAACAATATTGATGGCAGCATAAAGGTAGCGGTGAATGCAATCCGTTCAGCTTCCGCCACCAATAGCTTTATCAGTATCACGGAAGAAGGGAAAGTTGCAGCATTTCGAACAGATGGAAATCCTCACGGACATGTCATTTTAAGAGGGGGCAAGACGCCCAACTATGACGCTGCAAGTGTTGGCCAATGTGAAAAGGAACTGGCCAGCGCAGGTCTTGCTGCGAACCTGATGATCGATTGCAGCCATGGTAACTCCAATAAGGATCCTGCGAATCAAAGTATTGTACTCGACAGCGTAGCCGAGCAGCTCAAAGCAGGTAATAATTCCATTATTGGTATCATGCTGGAAAGTAATATCAATGAAGGCAACCAGCCAATTCCAGATGACCTCAGCGAGATTCGACATGGGGTGTCGGTAACCGATGCCTGCATTAACTGGGAGACTACCGAGACAATACTGAGAAAGTTTGCCGCCGATATCGCCGGTCCACTTAAGGCTAGATCTGCTTGATATAGATCAAGCGGCTAGGGCGATGTTTACTTTTTCTAGAGTCCGTATCTATATTAATTAAAAAGTGGGCTGGAGGTAAAGTTGGCGGGCTTGAGTAGGCTTTGTAGGCACTGGGGACAGAGCCGCAATTCGAGCGTTTAATAAATCGAGATTATCAGTTGTATGGTTTTGTGGTGGAGCATTTAGAGGTGGTTCACGTTGTGCAGCAGAGTTTGCACGATGATCACTTTTTGAAAATAGATTGTTGTTCATCTGCACATTTGCCAATAATAGACGATTACTTAGCGATAAAATCAGGAAAATGCTAGGGCGTAGCGGTCTTAATGTTAGCAGCGATAAGATTCACTAGGTACGCGGTGAGCCAGTTTTGAGATTAAAAAAAATGTCAAAAATGCTGGCCGTTGACTTGGTAATTATTGGCAGTCACTGTCCTGAAAATAACTGGGAGAGTTTACCTAGCGTTTCCACCAACTACGTTATTCAAGGGATTTCATCCGACGTTATGGCAGTTAAAATTTAGCGTGTGTTTGCAAATAAGTGGGTTAGGCAAATGTTGTACTGTTGCCTAAGCCTGCACCTGCTTTGAGATAAGCTCCCAAAGCAGGTGCGGTTAAGCGCATGTTTAAATTACCGCGTGTTACAGAACGGCAGCCAAACTTTTGCTCAAATACTCAACGTTTTCATCATTAATTCCAGCGACATTAATTCGGCTGGAGTTAACTAAATAGATGCTGTAGTCATTGACCAGGGTTTGAACTTGATCATGGCTCACACCTAAAAATGAAAACATGCCTTTCTCTCTTTCGATAAAACTAAAATCTTTATCGATCCCTACCTGCTGAATCTGTTTGACGAATTTAGCTCTCAATAGATTGATTCGTCCCCGCATTGCGGTAAGCTCAGTATCCCATTGGGCCCTAAGATCGTTGTCGGTTAAAATTAATGCAACTATGGCCGCGCCATGATCAGGTGGCATTGAATACATCGCGCGCGCTGCGGCGGCGATTTGTGTTGTCGAAGCTGTTGCCGATTGCTCATTTTCGCAAATTAGTGTGAACGCGCCTGTTCTTTCCCGGTATAGCCCGAAATTTTTAGAACACGAGCTCACCACGATAAGTTCTGGTAATGACTCTGCCATCAGGCGCACGCCATAGACATCCTCTTCGAGGCCGTCGCCCAGGCCCTGATATGCTAAATCAATGAACACTGTAAAGCCTTGCTCTAGGGCCACGTCTCGCACCGCCCGCCACTGAGCATGGCTTAGATCAGCGCCACAGGGGTTGTGACAGCAGCCGTGCAACAAGACAAGATCACCTTTTTCTATCTTCTTAAGGGCCGCTAACATCTCTTCGAAACGTACGGAGTGAGTTGTGCGGTCATAATAGGGGTAGGATTCTATTTTCAATCCAGCTGAGCCCAGTAGAGGGATATGGTTAGCCCACGTTGGGTCACTTACCCAGACGGTGGCATCTGGATTTGCGCTTTTAATAAATTCCGCTGCCAAACGCAGGCCGCCGCAGCCGCCAGGAGCTTGAATTGTTACTCGGCGTTTGCCTAAGTTGTTGTTGAGAGACTCGCCAAGAAGGAGCTCTGCTACTGCTGAGTTGTAGTCGGCTGCCCCCGTTGGGCCAATGTAAGTTTTAGTGATTTGATTTTTAAGCAGGAAGTCTTCGGCTTTTTTAACTGCCGTCATCACCGTAGTGTTACCTTTTTCATCCTTATAAACGCCTATGCCAAGGTCGACCTTGAGCGGGTTCGGGTCAGCTCTGTAGGCGGCCATTAATCCAAGAATGGGATCTGCGGGGAGGGAATTTAGTGATTGAAACATGATGTTTACTCTATCCTCGTTGTTGGGTTTTAAGGGTGATCGTAGCCATGCTAGCTAAGTTACAGTCCTAGTTATTGCCGCAATTATTTAGCCGGTATATTCGCGAAAAACTAACCTAAAATGACAATTAGCGTTAGTTTGAGTCTTTAAAACACGACTTATCTTCAATGTGCACATAAAGGATAAATCAAAAACGTGAGCGCCCAAAATTTTTAGAAAATTTGAGCCGGCGTAAATAATACCGTTTAGGGCAGACCATTCTAAACGAGCTGCCAAACTAGCTCAATAGAGGGGCTACCATTTGCCTGTGTTTTCCATGCTCAGCCAAGGTTCTTGTGGCGCTAAGGAGTCGCCCTGCTGCAATAGTTCTATGGAGATATTGTCCGGCGACCTAATGAAGGCCATATGGCCATCGCGAGGTGGACGGTTGATAGTGATTCCGGCATCCAGTAGCCGTTGGCATAGAGTATAAATATTTTCCACGGAATAAGCTAAGTGCCCGAAATTGCGACCTTCATCATAATCTTCCGTATCCCAATTATAGGTTAGTTCTACTTGTGCCTCACGGTTTTCATCCGCGCCGAGAAAAACTAAGGTGAAACGGCCTTTCTCAGAGTCCTTTCTACGCAACTCGATCAAGCCAAGCTTGTTGCAGTAAAAATCCAATGACCTATCCAAATCATTAACGCGAACCATGGTGTGAAGATACTTCATAAAAAAGCCTTGCTGAACTTAAATAGGGGGCAATTGTACTTATTAATCAATAAGCATATGACTAGTATAAAACCACCGAGCGGATACTTTTTCCAGCATGCATTAGATCGAACGCTTTATTGATGTCTCCCAAAGGCATGGTGTGAGTAATAAGAGGATCAATTTGTATTTTTCCGTTCATGTACCAATCAACTATTTTTGGCACGTCAGTGCGGCCACGAGCACCGCCAAATGCACTTCCTTTCCAGGATCGACCGGTGACAAGTTGGAAAGGGCGGGTTGATATCTCTTTGCCAGCTCCGGCCACGCCAATAATGAAAGATTCCCCCCAGCCTTTGTGACTGCATTCTAGGGCTTGGCGCATTGTGTCTACGTTACCTATGCATTCAAAAGAATAGTCGACACCACCGCCGGTCATATCAACTACTGACTCAGTGACGTTGTCGACCTCTTTCGGGTTTACAAAATCGGTCATACCGAACTCACGGCCTAGTGCTTCGCGGTCAGGATTGATGTCTACGCCGATTATTCTGGTTGCTCCAACCATTTTGGCGCCTTGAATAACATTTAAACCAATGCCCCCAAGACCAAAAACAGCTACCGTGCTGCCTGGCTCTACTTTTGCGTCAAAGGCCACCGCACCAACTCCGGTGGTGACGCCACAGCCGATATAGCAGACTTTGTCGAAAGGTGCATCGGGACGTATCTTCGCCAAAGCTATCTCTGGCAGCACTGTAAAATTGGAAAAAGTAGAGCAGCCCATGTAATGAAGTATCGGTTTGCCATCCAATGAGAAGCGGCTTGTGCCATCAGGCATGAGTCCTTGGCCTTGAGTTGCACGAATAGATTGGCAGAGATTGGTCTTGGGGTTTAAGCAAAAATTGCACTGCCGACATTCCGGAGTGTATAGCGGGATAACATGATCTCCTACCTGCAAAGATTTAACATCTGGCCCTATTTCGACAACGACACCAGCACCTTCGTGCCCGAGTATCGCTGGGAACGCACCTTCAGGGTCGTCGCCAGATAAAGTGAATGCGTCGGTGTGACAAATTCCAGTTGCCTTTAACTCAATAAGCACTTCGCCTGATTTTGGTCCTTCGAGATCTACTTCCACAATTTCCAGTGGTTTGCCTGCGAAAAAGGCGACGGCAGCTTTGGTTTTCATGAGCGCTCCTAGTTAGTGCTGAGAATCGATGTTGATAAATAAGTAATAAAGTCCATTGTAGAAGACAGCTGTATAAGACGGCAACTAACGGCGGTTAAACTTTGTTTAGTTCTGGGGCAATCGATATCTAGGAATTGATAACAAAACAGACAATTGCTTTGAATAGGCAAACTAAACGGCATGCTAGATTCAGCCGCGGCAGGTTCCATGGCGAGAGTGAAGCGGTTATGATCCTGTCACAAATCAAACTGAGGACGAGTGTTTTGTTGCCCCCTGAAATTTTTGCTGCGATGCTGGTCATCTTTATAGGATCTTATGTACAAAGTTCTATCGGCTTTGGTTTAGCCATAATTTCAGCTCCAGTCCTTTTTTTTATTGATCCATTGTACGTGCCCGCGCCGATAACCATTTCAGCACTAACCCTCTCTATTGCTAACGCGGCGAAGCACCATCATGGGGTTTCATTTGCTGAGCTAAAATTTGCGATTATTGGAAGGGTGCCCGGCACTGTTGTAGGGGGGTTGCTGTTGATCTGGATCGACGTTCAAGGGCTTGCGCTTTTTCTTGGAATATCGGTAATTGCCGCGGTATTGCTTAGTCTAAGTGGCCTTCGTTTTAGAGCAACAAGGGGTTCAATGTTCTCGGCAGGTCTTTTATCTGGCTTCATGGGAACCAGTTCAGGTATTGGCGGCCCGCCAATGGCATTGGTGATGCAGCATGAAGGCAGTGACTTTATACGAGCAAATTTGGCGGCTTTTTTTATAGTTAGCTCGATCATGTCGCTGATGATGCTGACGGCTATAGACAGATTTGGGCGAGAGGAAATATTGATTTCCTTGCCATTAATGCCCGCCGCACTTGCGGGCTATTGGGTTGCCATGCGGACATTACATCTGGTCTCTCATGAAAGGTTGCGCTTATTCTCCCTTGTGCTTTGTCTTTTTGCCGGGTCGGCGGCGATTCTCTCCTTTTGGCTATAGTCTTTGATAATCGGCGGCGCTATTTAAATTTATCGGCTTCAGTTAAACTCGTCCGACTTACAATACTTTTAAGAGGTCGTCATGAAATTACAACTTTTAAACAAAATGTTGCTCGTTGCAGCACTAGGTATGTTTTCGCAATTTGCGATGGCTGATAATGAAGCTGCGGCTAAGTCTATCGCTGGTGTGTTGGTTGATTTTAACCATTTTGCCTCTGCTGATGATAAAGCGACGTTGAAAGCTATTTCTGAGGATGAAGGCACCGGCCGAGCTTTTCGCGCAATTGCTTTAGCGGTTCATAATATTCAGCATGCTGCTACGGCGGAAGACAAGGCTAACATGGCTCAGGTTATCGCCAGTGATATGGCCGCGCCTGAAGCTAAAGAGCTTGCGGGAATTGTTGCTGGCATTAACCATATGCCCGGGGCTGATGCCAAAGCTGCCCTGCAAGCGATGCTATAGCAGGTCTGGTAGCTGGTTAAAATTGATAGTTGAAATTGTAAAACCCCCTCCCGCTTTGAGAGGGGGTTTTTTTATGTCGGTCACAAACAGTTAACAAAAAGACCCTGACGTAATACACTTCAAAGCCCACCAAAAGAATAATAAGGTAATCTGTGCATGGTTGCTTGGCCCCACGAAATTAGTATGGAGGCATTTAAGGCGTCGTATGATTTGCAAGGTGAATCATTCTGGCTGAGTGTTTTCAATGCCCATAAACACAAGATGCAGATCAAAAATCCTAATGTTGCGGTTGTGAATCTCCAGAAAATCTTCTCAGCAACCTTTAAATTGGCTAACACTAAAGGCTTTCAGGCGATGAGCCTAAGGGATTTAAGCCGCGAGACTGAAATTAGTATGGGCGGGCTGTATGCCTACATTGGCAGTAAGAACGATCTGGCATCAGCAATAGAGGGGGTTTTGCGTACTACTATCGATCAGGTTATCGGCAGTCTGCGCCAACAAAACCTTGAGCCAGTTGAGCGTTTAAGAGCCATTGTTTACGGCGAAATATATGCGATGGAAATCCTAAAGCCGTGGTATTACTTCTGTTTTATGGAGCTTAAAGGGCTGCCGCGAGCCCAACAAGAGCAGGCTATGGACCTGGAACTACGGTTTGAGCAAAATGTCATCGACGTTATCGAAGAAGGTATTCGCTCCGGTCAGTTCGCTTGCAGCAGTCCTCGAATGCTCTCGGCTTTAGCGACGGCTCAGCTTCAGCAGTGGCATCTTAAGCAGTGGAAGTTCAAGCAGGCAAATATTGATACGCAGCAATACGCGCGGTTTGTGTTTGAAAGTTTATTGCTGAATTTGCATTACCAGCCCTTACAAGGCCGTGCTTCTAGCATGGGCGGTCATCAATTAGTCGGCTTGGATTAGATTTGGATCGGCAGCCACAAAAATGGCTAGCTATTCTTGATAATTATTCCAGTTTTTTCAGTGTAAAACTGGCGAATTTCTATCATATCTTTTTCTAAATCCCCAGTGGGAGTAAAAAAGTCTGCAAAGCCGGCGACTTTGTTTTCTGAATCTACGTAGCCCAGCAAGATCGGCACTTTGGCATTTTTAGCAATGTGATAAAACCCAGTTTTCCAGCGATCCACTTTTGCTCGTGTTCCTTCTGGCGGAATTAAAACAATAAGTTCATCATTTTCACGATATTGCCTAATCGTCGCATTGACAACGTTATGCGAAGCTTTTCGGTCAATAGGAATCCCGCCTAGCCATTTCATAAGCCAGCCAAAAGGGAATGGAAATAAGGTGTGTTTGCCCATCCAAAAAATTCGTAGCCGCAGCTTAAGGACTATCATTAGCATTAAAGGAAAGTCCCAATTGCTGGTATGTGGGGCGGCAATTAAAACACAGCGCTGATGGGTTAGTGGTTCACCTTTTGCGGACCAGCCTATTAGTTTTAAACCAGCTAGCGAAAAAGCTCTCAGAATTGGGGTCACAATGGGCGTTGAAAAGATTGTTTTTCGCATGATAATCCTAACTTTAGATGCGAAGTATAACAGTGCCAATCCTCAACGCACATAGATTTAATCGGAGCTAATCGTAGTGAAAAGTGACCGTAAAGTGTTCTTTTCGCTTAGCCGCCACACTGATGTAATCGATGTAATTCTGAGTATTAATAAATCGTGGCCGGTCATACTGACTCAGCGAGTAATTCAAAGGGCTTAACAAATATCTGTCAGGATATGCCACAACATCTTTGATGTGCACCTGCTGGCGATCAAGGCCCGTAAGCGTAATACCTGTTACTAAACGATCCGCATAGGGGTTTTCGATTATTCGCGTACGGCGGGAGCTTCCTCCCCGCAGTGGCGGACTGGTATAGCTAAATGAACCGTATTCCTGCCGCTCAATCCGTCGTTCCTGATTGTTGCGAAAGGCACTGCGCCTGCCATTTCTGTAAGCGTTTTCAATTTTGTTAGCATGCAGCCTAAATGCTGAATCGTGGCGTTTGCTGCCCGCTTGCGAGTGGCCATGATAGGACTCTCCGCGAGGCCGCCTGAGTCTTGCTCTCTCGTCGGCTGTCGCTATCTGAATCAGTTCAGATTTAGAAAGCTCATCGGGGTTTCCGATGCTGAAAACGCTAATGGCGTCTGCAGCCGCTAGGTTTGCTGCCAGTGCAATTGTGATTCCTGCTCCGAATCGAATAAATGCTCCGATTGCTAAGATTTTCTTAAAGAAAGGTTTCATATTTAACTCCCCTGACCTGATTTATTCAGAATATTAGAGTCGAGTTTACCGATTTCAACTTAACCTCAAGTGAATAGCTAGCTTTCGCTATCATGGTTTGCGAACTGTTTTTTCGGTGAAGGCGCGGGGCTAGGGATCAAAGAAATCACAAAAATTTGCGTCGTCTTTCTCCGAGGTGAAACTTGCTCGGTCGCGCGTGGAGTTATTCGACCAATGGCTGATGAGTTCTTTGCAGCTAACACAGCAGTGTAGGTGCGTACTGCCGGCGCTGTACTCTTCCATTTAGGTCACTGGTAATATCAAATTTTATCGCTGGGTGCCGTATTTTCAACAAAATAAAATTATTAGATCTGAAAATATCTATCCATCAATACCAAACCGGCATAGGCAACCCAGCACTGCTAAGCCTGCGCTACCAATTCACGAAATAGTCGGTTAGCAGAGGCCAGTTAAGCTTCCGGGGCGGGACAGATCGGCTACCAAGGTAAAGAAAGCCAGTAATGTTCTCGTTACTGGACAGTCCCAAGCCGTTTTTAACCGTTTTGCTGTAAGCCATAGAACCGGTTCGCCACATGCCGCCAAGATCTTGCGCATGTGCTGCGAGCAACATGTTTTGGGCTGCAGCCGCTGCCGACAGATCCATTTCTATAGCGGGCACCTTTGGATGGTCTTGGTGTTTGACGATAACGACGATAATTAGTGGTGCTCTGCGCGGCTTAAGGCGGATGCTCGCTAGTTTGGCCTCGCTTAATGTTGAATCAGCGCCGGTTGCAGCGCTAACAAACAGATCGCCAAGCTTATCCAGAGATGCCCCACGAATGCACAAAAAACGCCATGGCGTAAGCAAGGCGTGATCTGCGGCACGCATTGCCGCTTTATAGATATTATCCAGTTGGGTTGAGGTAGGTGCCGGCAGCGTTAGGCGGGAACAGGAAGTTCTAGTGTGAAGCGCTTCTAATGCATTCATGTGATCTAAGTCGCTCCGCTAGTGGTGACATATAAGTATCATGATGGTGTGTTATAACTTCCAGTAGGATAAAGGAAAGTATTGCAGCTGTGAACAAGGCACTGATGAAAATAATCAGTAACCATAAGGTTTGTAGGGGGTTCCGAGCTTTTTTCCCGGTGATATAGAGCTCAATTTGATGATATACTTTCGCCCTTCGCTGTCGATATGCTTGAGTGATGGCATACAATTCTAAATCAGTGGGCTTGCTGCTCAAATTCACTATCGTTTGACTGCTTCGGTTTGGCAAATGTCCAAATTAAGGCAGTCAAGAAAATTTAAAGGTTAATTCATGAATTCTAAGGCTGATGTAATAGCCATAAGTACTGAGCGGCCAATTTATCCGCAGGCAAAGTCGAAATGGTTTGGTTCTAAAAAAGGTGAAAAACTAAAAGTTGTTTTTTCTTTTTATAGCCCGGATGGAAATGAAATAGCGATGCCAATCGCGTGTATCTCTGCCTATCTCAAAAGAGATTTTCCGTGGGTAGAAGTGTCTCTGCTGCCAATTTTAATTCTCCGCGATGCCGATCTTTATTCGCCTGAAAGTTACGCTAAAAGCATTAAGGAAAGTGGCGCGGATTTGATCGCATTCTCAGTAATGAGCCCGCACTGGTATCCGATGGAACCTTACTTTGCAGAGGTTAAGAAGCTTTGTCCAGATCTGCCTGTTTGCATCGGCGGTTACCAAGCTATGCTTTCTCAAGAAGAGACTATAGCGAACCCCAATGTTGATTACATTTGTGTGGGAGACGGTGAGTATGCCACTGGAAACTTAGTCCAGCATTTACGCGGTACCAAAGATGGCCCGGCTGACGGCATGTGGGAAAAGCTAATTGACGGTGATGTCTATGAGTCTGAGCCTCATCAGATCGGTGATTTAGCCGCGTTGCCTTTTCCTGACTATGATGTATTTTCCAAAGAAGACGGTTTTAATGACGTGAATTCCTCTATTTTTGGGCCAAAGGGGAAGCTCGTATTGCCAGTGATGACAGGTCGCGGCTGTCCGTATCGTTGTACTTATTGTTGCAACACGCCGCTGCTGGAAGGCTGGAAAGTTAAGAAAACCTTCTTACGCAAATATGATCCGCAGGATATGGTGGATGAGCTCATTCGCTTGCGCGACAAATACAATGTTGGTTACTTCGAGTTTTGGGACGAACTATTCTTATCAAACTTAAAATTTGTGCGTGCCTTTTTTGCGCTCTACAAAGAACAATTACATCTGCCTTTCTCAATTAATTCTCGAGTGGAAGTGATGGGCGAAGACTTCTGTAAACTCGCCGCAGAAGCGGGATGTCATACTATTTGGTTTGGGATTGAAAGTGGTGACGAGGAATACAGGTCGAAGTTTCTGGGTCGGAAAATGAAGAACGAGCAGGTGATTGCTGCTGCCGAAAACTGCAAACGAGCCGGTATTAATCGCCTAACGTTCAATATTGTTGGAGCACCTTTAGAAACTGCAGCTAATATGCGCGAAACTCTGAAGCTCAATA
The DNA here is from genome assembly GCA_047627195.1 of Pseudohongiellaceae bacterium. Lineage (GTDB taxonomy): Bacteria > Pseudomonadota > Gammaproteobacteria > Pseudomonadales > Pseudohongiellaceae > UBA9145. Next base: position 14,193 of record JBLHTH010000048.1, read on the forward strand.
AATTGATATCGCCTGAACACTTTTTCTTTTTTCCTTACATTCCTTTGCGTGGCACCCCACTTTATGAGATGGCGAAAAAAGAAGGTTTATTAGATGTAGATAAAAAGAATCTTCATTATTTATCAGCGGTTAATGACAAAGAATTTACTCTTAACATGAAAGAGATGCCTGAACTGCTGAGTGCTGAAGAGTACAATGAAATTTGCCAAGAGATGCTTGCATTTCAGATATCAAACAATCGCTTAACTTACAGTGACGATGAGTCTGATTCTAGTGATGCGACAGCTTCTGTTAATGATAAAAGTTTCTCTCTTGTTGCAGACGCGCCCACAGTCCGTCTATAGCAGGTTTGCAGATCGTTGAAGTAAAGCGCTTAACCGTAAACTTAAGATAAAGAGCCGAGAGCGATAGCAAGAATGGTACGAGAGTAAAAGGACCGAGCCGAGCAATCGACTCGGTTTTTTTGTGCCTTTTTTTGAGGTAGCGGAAAGGTTTGCTGAACCGGAATGTCTCGGTTATGAAGCACTAGCCAATAATTCATTTTCTCCATCGAGGGCGCGATGAAAAGTGCGCCAAGAGATCATGGCCATGAGAAAGTTGCCAAGCACTGCCCCAAAGAAGAAACCGGAGAGGCCAAAAGCCTGACTGCCAAAATAAGCTAGTGGGACGTAAAAAATGAAAAACCGTCCCAAGCTAAGATATAGGGCAGACAGTGGCTTATGTAGGGCATTTAGAGAAGAGTTGGTAAGGATAATTACCCCTTGAAAGCCATATCCTAAGGGCATGATCCATAAAAATAATTTGATTGTGCCGATCACCTCTGGGTCATCAGAAAAGATTGATGCAATAACACCTGCTCCTAATCCTAATAAGGCATACACAAATAGCTGCCAAACCAAAAGAAAGCGCAGTGACATAGTATAAGCTTCTTCAATTCGGTCGACTCGATTGGCGCCGAAATTCTGGCTTACCAATGGTGGCAGAGATGATGACATGGCAAGTACAAATAGAGTGGCAATGGGTTCGAGTCTGGCCCCAACGCCGAAGGCAGCTACAACAGTATCACCATAGCTGGCAGCAATAGCCGTCATAATGCCGGCGGCTACGGGTGTCATCATATTGGCGCCAGCAGCCGGAATGCCTATTTTAAGCATGTCTCTGCCAGATGACATCATTACTGCACGGCTAGGTAAGGTTCTGCTGATTAGCTCTAGTTTATAAGCAAGCAAATACATTAAATATACGAAGCCGATAGTCCAGGCTGTAACTGTAGCCCACGCGGCGCCTTGAATGCCCAACTCAGGGAAAGGGCCGTATCCGAAGATGAGGAGCGGGTCTAAAACCGCATTAATTAGCCCGGCTGCGGCCATAATAATACTTGGAGTTTTGGTGTCTCCGGTCGCACGCAGGACGCTGTTACCAGTCATGATGCAGACCACCAGTACACTGCCAAGAAACCAAACGTCCATATATTCGCGAATAGGCAGCATTAATGCTTCGCTGGCGCCCATGAGTCTGAACAGGTCCTCCATGAAGAACCAGCAAATCCCTACGGTTATTACAGCGAGCCCAAAGGAAATGTAGTTAATGACGGTTGCTGCTTCTTTAGCTCTTTCAAGTTCTGCGCTGCCCAGGCATTTACCGACTACCGCTGACGCACCTATACCTAAGCCTATCGCTAAGCTCATGATGGTAAAAGTTACAGGGAAGGTGAAGCTGATGGCAGAGAGAGATTCAGTTCCGAGAAAGCTTATGAAAAGGGTGTCGACCAAGCTAAACGTGAATAACATCAACATGCCGATGACCATCGGCATAGTCATGCGTACTAGTGACTTTTGAATCGATCCTTCGGTTAGGTCGTTGTGCTTACTTACTTTCTTATTAACCTTGGGCGACATCTAAATTGGGTACCTGCTAGATTTCTACAGCAATGATGGAGCCTGAACGGGTGTATTGTCAGCGAGTTGCGCATTCTCAACATTACAGCACTGGTGGCGTAGGAGATAGTTAAACTGCCCCAAGCCATAACCATCCCGTCGCGGCAATTGATAATAGTCTGCGCGGTAGTGGAAGAGGTTTGGCTCGCCTATCTTACTAATAACCTTCAGCTCAATTCGACTACCCCAAATTCAACTCAAGCTACACCCATCTCATCAAGTTATTTTAGACTAGCTCTTATCCTAGTTAATTGCTTGAACACGCTAGGACCACCGTAAACTATCTCCTTGCCATCACTTAGCTTTGGATTGCCGGTTTCGCTGCCAATTAGACCGCCAGCTTCTTGGAGAATCAAAAGCGCTGCTGCCATTGAATGACTGTCTCGTTGATTTGACCAGCCACCGTCAAGACGCCCGCTAGCGGCATTGATTACGTCAATTTCCGGTACCCCGGAAATCCGTGCGGTGCCGCCTTGTGCTGCTACAGCTTTTTGCATGGCTAGCTGAGAGTCGATGAAGCCAGGGCTGCAGCTATAGCCGAATAAGGAACTGCCGAAGTTAGGGTCTGAATTGACACGAATACGTCTGGAGTTGAGCTGCGCGCCCTTGCCGCGGCTAGCGACGATCTCCTCGCGCAGGCCTGGAGTCACAAATACGGCGTGGGTAACTACACCGTTGATCTCAACGGCAACTGATACTCCGTAGGCTGGATAGCCTACCGCGAGGTTTTGCCCGCCCACGAGCGGATCGATTAGCCAGACCGTAGACTTTTCTACTCCCTTCTTAATTCCAGAGACTCTTGAGTTAATACTGTGGCTGGGGAAGGCTTTCTCGATGTGATAGCGGACGGTTTTATCCGCATTTTCATCGAGACTGGTAAGGAAGCTATCAGGATTATTGTCAATAATTGTGATGCGATCTAATCGCTCACTGGCGTGGGCCAAGGCTTCTCCGGCGTCATTTGCCGCGCGCAGCGCAATATTTGCTAATGCATGCATGGTATTTCCTGATAATTTGTAAAAGAACGGGGCAGCAGTGGCTGCTAAGGGCTAATGATAGCAAAGAATTGAAGCACTCTAAAAGCGGATACTTGTGCTGATTCTTTAGAGGGCTCAGATGCTTAATAGCTTTGCTCTTATCCTGCTATAATCTCGCTCTCTTTGATTACAGAAGTAAGTGTGACATGCAAAATCCCGAGAACATTAAAATCGTCCTAGTTAACACCTCTCACCCCGGCAATATCGGTGCCGCAGCGAGAGCAATGAAAAATATGGGCATGATGCAATTAGTATTAGTCCAGCCAGAGGATTTCCCCAGCGGTGTAGCCAGAGGGAGGTCTGCCTCGGCACTAGATGTGATCGAAAATGCGATTGTTGTTGATACATTAGAGGAGGCTATAGCTGATTGTGGTCTGGTTATTGGCACAAGCGCCAGATCACGAAAAATCCCTTGGCCGATGGTGACCCCAGAATCTTGTGCTCAAAAAATTATACAAGAATCCGTTGGTGGTAAAACGGCATTGGTTTTCGGTCGTGAAGACGCCGGGCTTAATAATGACGAGCTCCAGCTGTGCAACTTTCATGTCCAAATCCCAACCAATCCAGACTGTAGCTCTCTCAATTTGGCGGCTGCGGTGATGGTGATTTGCTATGAGCTTTTTAAGTATGATGCCTCGCTAGATGGCAGGGCGCCTTTAGCGGAAGACGAGTTTTGGGATCAGGAGAAAGCCACCGGAGAGCAGGTGGAACACTTTTATGAGCATCTCGAGCAGGTCATGACAAAAATCAAATTCCATGATCCTGAAAACCCTAGGCAACTGATGCAGCGTATGAGAAGGTTGTTTAGTCGAATTAGAATTGACGTCATGGAAATGAATATTCTGCGCGGGATATTGTCTAATGTCGAGTATCACATTAAAGACAAATAAACATAGCGCTGCGAGTTGATCATCTCATATTCAAAAATTAGAGCAGGTTTAGGTAGGGCGAATGCGACAACGATCTTTTTACTTTAGCGATGGTCAGTATTTACAATTGCTGCAAAGTCTTTGCCATGATTTGACTAAAGCAGAAGCCTTTGTCCAACTTATGGGAAGTGCTAAATCGGGTAAAAGTGCTCTTTGTGAAACCTTGACACTTTATTTAAGGCGCAAGGGTCACGACGTTGTCTATATTGATTACCCCATTGAATCTCCTGAGATGCTGCGCAGTGTGCTTGCGCAAAAATTTAGTCTACCAAATACCAATAACGTCGCCAGACAATTGGAAGACACACTCTTAACTAATTTCGAAAAGCCCAAGCTACTTATTTTCGACGACGCCCATCAGCTTTCAGATATTACCCTGTTAGAAATTCACAGGATGGCTGAAATCCAAGCAAGCTCTAAGCGGGTGCTAAACGTTCTGCTGTGTGGCGAGCAGAAGTTGGATACGCGGTTGCTGAACAAGAAAGAACTTAGCTCGTTGCTTCTCAATGTCTCGCGTAAATACCTACTTAAGCCGATGGATAAAGAGACACTGTCGCAATTCTTCTTTAGCTATGTCGCGCAAAAAGGTTTGCCAAGCTTGCAGCTTTCACAAGACGCATTAGGTTTGCTCTATCGTTCTAGCAAAGGTTATCCTGGGCCTGCAACTTTACTAGCAGAGTTGGTCGTTCAATCGGCTATCGGTAACTCTAGCCAAAATGTGATTACCAAGGTTGAATTGGCTGAGCAAATAAAAGGTTCTGATTTTCAGCAGGGATTGCCTTCCGCTGAATTATTTAATGTAAGTCAATTGAAAGTGCTGGGCCCGATTGCTGCTGTCTTTACGATTGCCGCGATGGGGTTTATGTTCTCCATAATTAATAGTGAAGATAGCGATGTTTCTCTCGATCAAGCTTCGCTTGTATCAGCGAATAGCGATTCACCATTTTCTACTACGCCCAGCTCTATCGCTACGTCGACTTCTCAGATTGAAACCATCGATACTACTGGTTCAAGAGTTGTCGCATCATCGATTGGAGAAGCGGCTGGCGAACCCGCGCAAGAGACAATTAGACAGTCGAGCAGCGGTACGGCTAGTAACTCAATACTTGAAGATCGAAACCTTCAGCTTGTAAATAGAGGGCCTGCTCAGCCTATGCCTTCTTTATTGCGTCCAGCTTCGATTTTTTCTTTAGACGATGAAGAATATGAAGAGTCCGTTTCCGATTCTGATTTAGCTTTGGTGACGGCGGCGGAAATTGGGTTAGCGGCAAATACGATAGCAGAATCAGAAAGCGTTGATAGTGTGGCAAGCATTGCCATTGAACTAAGTGATTCTAGCGTTGAAAATTCTAATCAGGAGCCGGAGCTGGCTGTCATGCAAAGCACTGAGCCTTACTTAGCTCTTGATGCGCCTGTTTTGGCGGGTGGGGATGTGTCCACAAACTCGCTAGTGGCTATTGATGAAGCTGTGATCGAGACAGTCGCAGTGACGCTGTTCGAGGAAAGGTCAGAGGAGCAGCTAGAGATCCAAACACAGGGGCAAGCTGAACAGTTGGGCCAAGCCGCTCCTGTTGCCACCGATGCCGCTCAGGTCAGTACGATAGCTAGCGCCGCAGAAGCTGCTGTACCTCAAAACATTGAAGCTGTTGACCTCGGAAATCAAATACTAACTTCAGTTGCAACTCAACTCGATCAAGCGCTGCCTACTGATACTATGGTTAGAGCGCGTGTAGAGAGCTGGGTTTCTGCGTGGGAGCAGCAAAGCCTAGAGGGGTATTTCGCTAGTTACTCTCCAGACTTTGAACCGCGCTATGATAGTAGTGTTGCGCGCT
>JBLHTH010000049.1:0-19132 GCA_047627195.1 Pseudohongiellaceae bacterium
GTGGCGGTCGATTCTTCATCAATCTTGCCTTTGCTCTGTTTGGTCATGTTCGTGGTGGCTCTGCTAAGGTGGCAATTGTATCCAGCGGTTTGATGGGTTCAATGAGTGGCAGCGTTATTACCAACGTACTGACGACCGGCCAGATGACTATTCCTGCCATGCGCAAAAATGGTTTTGAAAAAGAATATGCAGCAGGAGTAGAAGCCTGTGCCTCTACCGGTGGAGTCTTGCTTCCTCCGATCATGGGTTCAACAGCTTTTGTCATGGCAACATTTCTAAATGTGCCTTATTCCACAGTTGCTTTGGCGGCAGCTATACCCGCATTATTATATTTTTTTGGACTATTTGTTCAAGTTGACGCTTACGCTGCAAGAAAAGGCTTAGTAGGTACGCCGCGCGATGAATTGCCCAAATTGGGCGAAACCATGAAGCAGGGCTGGTTTTATATAGTCGCCTTTATGGTGTTGATTTTTCTTCTGCTGTATTTACAGCGCGAGGCGGTTGCCCCGTTTTTCGCAACCGGCATGCTGCTCGTATTAAACCAGCTTTCTCCAAATCATCGTTGGAATTTGAAAGAAGTTGGCTCGTTCCTTGTGGCAACGGGAAAGCTGCTCATGGAACTACTGACAATTATGGCTGGCGTTGGCTTAATAGTTGGCGCACTTTCAGTCTCTGGCTTATCGGGAACCTTGGTGAATGATCTGCTGTATATCGCAGGCGATTCCACTTTGCTGTTGTTGCTAATGGGGGCTTTTACCAGCTTCTTTCTAGGTATAGGCATGACCGTCACAGCGGCCTATGTGTTTTTAGCAATCATCTTAGCGCCCGCGCTCATCCAAGGTGGTCTGGATCCGATGAGTGTGCATTTGTTTATCCTCTATTGGGGGATGCTATCGTTTATTACTCCTCCCGTAGCATTAGGTGCATTTGCCGCCGCCAGCATCGCTGGTGCATCTGCACTGTCTACTGGATTCAAAGCAATGAGGCTAGGTAGCGTAATTTATTTCATCCCCTTTTTCTTTGTGTTGGAACCGGCGCTGATATTGTCTGGCACGTGGTGGGAAACTCTTTTCGCTACGGTTAAAGTCGTAATAGGAATAGTACTGATCGCCGGTACTCTGCAGCACTATCTTCTTGGGGTTGGTTTACTCGAGCGCAGTGGTCCTCTCGGTATCACTGGACGCTTTTTTGTCTGCATTGGTGGTGGCTTGATTGCGCTGCCCACAACAGAAGTCATTGGTATCAATGTCGGAGATGCAACGCTCATTATTTCTGGCGGTGTGCTGGCAGTGACAGGCATTTTTCTAAGCCGCGGTTCAGTTGATGAGGATCCAATGCCTTCTGATGTTTCTGCCTGAATAGATTAAAAGGGGTTCCTGATACTGATAGCTTATCGGTGCCCCCTTTTCCCCCAAGCTCGTTTTTTCTCTATAGCGGCCATCTTTTTTGTGATACGTAGTTGTTACGTTTTTGATACGTATCATTGTTAGGCCGCGAGTAAAACCCGCGAAAAGTGTGGCTGACGCAGTACCAATAGAGTCGAATAGAATTGGAAATAAGTCCTTTAGGGGCTGACTATTTGCCATTTTTTTGATCCGTATCACATTCAAATAAACTCAGTAGAGATCAGGCATCGGTCAAACATAGATCAGGCATAGATTGTGCGTGGTTATAGCTATTACAACAGCTACGTGGACTAGACAATGACAAATAAACAGACTGATCATGCAATTCTTTTAATTGAGGACGACGCGCTTGTCGGAAGATCTTTAGCAAGAATGCTGCATTCGAAAAAGTTAGATGTAAGTATCTGCTCTGATCCAGTTACGGCATTAGCTCTTTGCGATAAAAAACAATTTAATCTAATCATTACCGATCAGCGACTGCCGGTTATGACTGGAACTGAATTAGCTGTGCTAGTCCGGAAAAAGCAGCCGAATGCTCGAATAATTTTGATCAGCGGTTATAGCGATCGTGATCAAGTAACTAAAGCGATAAATAATGGAGCCGTAAATAGATTTTTTTCTAAGCCTTGGGAGAACACTGAGATTCTTAGCATAGTCGAAGACGAGCTGAGTAAAACAGGAGTTTCAGTGTAGCAGTGGCAGATTTTTTTCATTTGCTAAAAGGTTAAAAAAATGAAGTCAGAGGAAAATGCTGTAGTTGTTCGAGGGAAAAAGATGTGGTGCTGAGGGGCGGCATAATAAAAATAGCGTTTTAAGTGCTCCCATTCAGAGTTGCCCCTAGAATTTTCTACCCGTTACGCTTTTAGCCGCGTTTTTTTCTCCGGTTCTATGCGCTTTCATCGCTGCTGGAAGAAGATCACAGGCCGGGAATACTTGACACGACAATAATGAAAGGCATATTTTTATTCCTAATTGTCTTATTGATTCGTTATGGAGGAGCTTTTTAGTTGGCAAGTACGGTTTAAATCTAGCGCCTGCTTGCTCCCAGATTTAGAGCTAAGCAATGTCGGGATGCGTAACTTTAGAGATTAAGACTATTAAAAATCAATGAATTTTTACTTAGAGGCTATCAACGTGGGTTGTAAGAAAGTCTAGATCGATTTATTCTGATGTTCTTGAAATGCAGTTTCCTTGCTCCTCATGTCTCACAAGATGAAAAAAAATGACTCGATTAAGTTACCTCTTTTTATTGATTATGTTGCTTCCATCAATTTCTGCGGCAGCGGCTTTGTCTGATGAAGCTATGCCCAGCGCTGCTATGGAAGATGAAATAGGCTATCTGCTTAGCGCAGTAGATAGAGACGACTGTACATTTGTTCGCAATGATATTTCCTACTCTAGCGACGAATTTCAGCAACACCTGCGGTCAAAATTGCAGGGAAACGAAGAACTAATTAACAGTGCCGAGGATTTTATAGAAAAGATTGCCACTCGCAGCTCGATAAGTGAAAGCCCTTATGTGGGAATTTGTGAAGGCGAACTGCAGATTATGAAAGATTGGCTGACCGGATTATTGGAGTCATATCGGCGCGGTAACTAACAGAGAAAAGAGGTCAGAGTAAAAATACAGCAGAAATGCAAAAAAGGGGTCAGAGTAAAAATACAGTACTGTATTTTTACTCTGACCCCTTTTTTATTTCTTATGCCGTCTTAGTGCCGATAATCTGGCCTCGCAGCGAGTAGCGCTTAATTATAATCCAATCTGAATTAGCACAATGCGAGCAATTATTGTATTTTTAGGGTTGGGCTATGGCCTCCGATTTACCGCAATTCAAGACATGCGGCTCTTTAAGCAATGGAAGCAATAACTAACATCCACCGAACAGGCATTATTTATGGTTTTTTATTCTCGTTTTCAAACAAGTTTTAGATCTTATCTGTCTCTGGCGACGCTACTAAGTGTAACCCTGAGCGCTGCGCAGCTAGGATTGGCACAGGAGCAGGCCGCGCAAGAGGGGATCGATGACTGGGTTGCTGCAACCATGTGCGCGGCGGATAACCGCGCAATAGACCTGAGCCAGCCACCATCTTTTACTTATACCGAGGCTGATGGCAACAACGCGCGTCACCTAAGTGCCGCGCAGGCAGGCCTCACCACGGCCGATATGCCAAATCTGGAACTAGCTTGGGCCGTTGCTTTTCCTGAAACGTCTAGTTTGCGTGCTGCGCCGGTGATCATCGGCTCAACAATATTTTACTCCGCCACCGATTCCGGGCGTGTTTTTGCACTGGATACCAACAGCGGCTGCGCTAAGTGGGTCTACAATGCACAAACTCGCCTGCGTTCTTCAATGGCCTACGGGGTGGTTGATGGCTTGAGCACGCTGGTGTTTAGTGATGGGCGCGGCATGATCCATTCCATCAATGCGGAAAATGGCGAGGCGATTTGGGTTGCTAGCGGCCAAGCGTCAGACAATCAGGGAATGCTTACCGGCACACCGGTTATACATGAAGACATGATAATCGTGCCAGTTTCCGGTTCTGGTGTTATCACCGGAGGCAATCCGAAATTTGAATGCTGTGAAAACCACGGCGCGGTAACGGCGCTTAATGTGCGCACCGGAGAAAAATTGTGGGAATACCACACTATGCCCGCGGCGCAGTACACCGGGGCAGTCAGCTCAACGGGTGTTAAACAGCGCGGTCCCTCTGGCGCTCCAATTTGGACTACACCGACTATTGACGCAGAGCGCGGTCAAATTTACGTCACCACTGGCGAAAATACCTCGCACCCCACAACTGGCACCAGCGATTCAATCATCGCCCTGAATCTCGAAACCGGTGAAGAAAAATGGGTCTTTCAAGCATTAAAGAATGACATGTGGAATTTCGGCTGTAGCGCTGACGGCCCTAACTGTATCGTTCTAGCTGATACTAACTCCGTCGATTTCGATTTCGGTGGTCCAGCTATTTTAGTAGAAAGTGGCGAGAAGCAACTGCTGATTGCCGGCCAAAAATCTGGCGATATCTGGGCTCTGGATCCAGACTCGGGTGCATTAGTTTGGAATCAGCGCGTTGGTGAAGGCACCGCATTGGGCGGCAACCACTGGGGCATTGCTACCGATTCTGAGCGCGCCTTCATGACTATCAACGACCCGGGCAATCGCAGCGAGAACAGTGTGCCGGGCATTTACACATATTTCGTTGGCACTGGCGAGCCAAGCTGGTCTTATAGGGTAGAGCCGGATTGTGACGCGCGCAGTGAAAGGCTTAGGCGCTGTGAATCACTTTATGGATTTTCTGCCACGCCACTGTCTGTGGACGGGGCGGTCATTACCGGCGGACTCGACGGGCGGGTGTTTATATTCAATTCAGGCACAGGCGAGCAGCTGTTTAAATTTGATACTGTGAGTGATTTTGAAACTGTCAATGGAGTTGAGGGCTATGGCGGTTCGATCGACAGTCATTCCATCTCAGCTGGATCTGGGATGGTGTTTGTGGGTTCCGGTTACGGTTCTTTCAGTCAAGTGGCGGGCAATGTGCTGCTGGCTTTTAGGCCGTCGAAATAACGCTATTCTTAGTTAATTTCTAATCAAAAAAGGCCAGGGTAAAGCTGCTGCAGTTTTACTCTGGCCCCATTTGTTGCTGTTATTACGGCATCGAGCTGGCTAGTCATTCAAACAAGTATCTGTGGCACAACGGCTTTAGGCGTTTTACGCATAGTGCGGCAGAGATTTTCTTTCATATGCCAAGCGGCTTTCCATGCCATTCCTGTCATGTAGTTAATTTCGTCAACTCTCAGCCTGCAGCTTTCTTGTATAGTCTCGGAATTTAGAAGCTTTCCCAGGTTGTCAATATCGTTATTGCTCCCAGCATATAGAGACACCCAAGTATCTTTAAAGTGAGCGGAAAGAGACGTCGCCTGTTTTACGCCATCAACAACAATGGTAAGGGTGCGCAAGTAGCCGAGCTTTTTAAGTTCGCTAACGACTCGTCTAACTTCTTGCTTGCCACCTTCCACCATGTGGTCGGACTCGCTGCCAAAGTTTTTTACACTTAAATTGATAAAGAGCTCAGACTCATCAGCGTCATTCCATATGAGCTCGACACCGCTCTCTTTAAGTTTGCGCAGATCCCTTAGAAAACCTTTACGCTTGCCGTTAGAGAAGGTGTTGATGTGATTTACAAAATCGTAGTCGAATTCCGCTGGCACTAGATAGTACTGATTATCTTTCTCGACAAAATTAGGTTCATATTGTGGGTATGCAGCCATAAGTTGATCGACCCATGAACCCCGTAAGTCGAAAAATACTGTGCTTTCAGGCAGTTGATCAAAGTACTCAGGAAAGTGTTGAAAATTAATCCACAACACTCTTGCTTCCGGGTAGCAGCCACCAAAGAGCTCGTAGCTATCATCGGAAGTATCAAGGACCAGGGGTATCAATCCATCAACGCTGCCATCGGTTTCATGGACTAGGAAGTTGAAGCGGTAGGTTGCTTGGTCATGAAATGCGAACATTAATTCCCATTCGTCCCACGCGCGTTCGTGCGGGCTAAAAACTTCCCAGAGGCGCTGGCATTCTTTTTCGCAGGTAATCGATTTGATCATAGTTCGCGTAAGTAACCCCAGCTGTGTAGTTTGTCACTATCTTCGAACCAGCGATTACCAATATCAACCCTGTAGTACATGTGTGGGATAATTAGATTTTTTATACGGGCGTAAGCTTGTTTCTGAGCTTGCTTCATCGTAGCTCCAGTACCTACTACCACCAAAATAACGCCAGAGTTGCCAGTGATAACCCATTCCTCATTGACCAATTTGACGTCCTCGAAATGCACGCCTTCCTTGCCTTTTCTAAAGTGAATAATGGTGTCTTTAGATTTCACGGCGAATGTCTCTGGGTCATTAAATGGGAAAGGCGGCACTACCACTCTGACGCCAACTTGGAAACCAGTCCGTGTTTTGAAGGATTTTCTTGTGCCAGTTGCAAGTCCATACAGAAATTCGCTGATTGGTGTAAGAATGCCTTCTTGCTGTATAAATATAGTTGGGTAGCCAAACCGCGCTGTGAACTCAAGGGGGTAAATATGGTTCCCAGCGACGATGCAATTTAAGTCTATGTAGCCAACATAGTTTTCTTCTGCCAAGCGAGGTTCTAACTTTTTTAAGGTTTGATTGAATATGCGATTAGGGCCAGACCAAAACATCGCCGTACCCATTTCACCTGTTGAAGGGCCAAGGTCGCCTGGGAAAAGTTTTTTGTGTTCGAAATTGATATTGATCGGGTACGCAAACTCTTTGCCATTGAAGAAGGCGCCAACAGCGACTTCCACGCCTTCGACTCGTCGTTGCAGTTGAAAGGAAGGGATTTTCTCAGACCATGCTTGCTGGTAATCCTCCAATACTTGGATGACGTCAGAGCCGTCTTCTTCTTCACCGATAAATAATAGGCCTTTCAAATTTTGTGCTTCACCGGAGGGCTTGATGACGTAGCGAGAGGGGTTCTCTCGAACGAACGTCAGTGCCTCATCGAAGCTTTCAAAATGTTTGTAAGGGATGATTGAAATGCCATGCTTCTTGAGCTCTTCTTGCCCAAATGAACGGTCGTCTTCTAACATGTCGGTATAAGGAGTACCGCCCACGACAGGCTTGCCTGTTTCGCGTAGCTTCTTCGCTTCTGTACCCATGCCTAGCACGTCGTCAAAAATGACCACATCGGCCCAATCAACTTCTGCTCGCCAATCATCAACCATAGGAATAAACCCTGCACCGACGTCATGGTCGATAGGGTTCTTAATAGAGTATTTAACCTCGTGGCCTTCTTTGATTACTTGCCAGGCAAGGTCGCCGATAAGAGCGTCATAGGAGACAAATAAAAATTTCATTACAGTAGTCCTTAGCCCAAAAAACGCGTGAATCTTATAGCGAGTTAGAGTAAAAGAAAACAAGTTTTTAATGAATTGGTCAAAAAGTTCTGAGCCATCTTTTGGAGCCTGTACTTACGCAATAAGCTTGTTGTTCTAAGGGGGCGGTTATTACTGCAGAGGGTTTTGGCTGAAGGTCTTATTCGTTGATTCTAGACTCAAAGATACTAATTTTCGTCATAGGATAATGAAAGTGACTAAGGAGTAAAGTGTAATCTACTATAGTAGAAACAGCATGAAGTGAGTTGCCCAAGAAGGAGCTCTCTCTCTCTCTCTCTCTCTCTCTCTCTCTCTCTCAAAAAGCGCATCGTCAAAAGCTAAAAAAAGCCAACCATGGCGCTGCGCTCGGCGCCGATCCGCTAGTTACATTTCATAAGCCGAATTAGGACTGACGAAAGTAAGCTATGTATCTACGTAGTGTAAAAGTATTAGTGCAGGTGGTTATATAAAGAAGTGATTCAAACATGCCTTCGATGCGCCGGTGATAACAACCGCCCGATTTCGGTAAGGACGGTAGTCATATACCGAATTTAGGCTTGTCAGAGAACGTATGGATGCAAAGGTATTAGGCTGAGGGTAGTTTCCAGTCAGATCTTGGAAAGTGACAGGTATAACCATTGGGGCTTTTTTCTAAATAGTCTTGGTGCTCAACCTCAGCCTCCCAAAAGTCACCCGCTGGCTCTACTTGGGTTACCACCTTGCCAGGCCACAATCCTGAGGCATCCACATCAGCAATGGTTTTCACTGCTTCTGCCTTTTGCGCTTCTGAAACAAAATAAATAGCTGAGCGATAGGACACCCCAGTGTCGTTACCTTGCCTGTCCTGTGTGCTCGGGTCGTGAATTTGAAAGAAAAGCTCTAAAATTTCTCGGTAGCTGACTATCTCGTTATCGAACACTATTTCGATCCCCTCAGCGTGGTTGCCATGATTAGGGTAAGTTGCATTGGCCACTTCTCCGCCAGTATAGCCAACACGAGTTGCGATGACGCCAGCACGTTTGCGAATAAGGTCCTGCATACCCCAAAAACAACCACCGGCTAATACTGCGAGTTCATTTGTCATTATTAAACTTCCTCTACTTGATTTAAATAAGCTTCATAGCCTTTACTGCTCATTTCGTCACGAGAGATGAAGCGCAGTGATGCTGAATTGATACAATAACGCAGGCCACCTTTGTCTGTGGGGCCGTCGGGGAAAACATGGCCTAGGTGACTATCACCATGAGCAGAACGCACCTCGGTGCGAACCATGCCGAGAGTTGTATCAGTTATTTCATTAACATTGACTGTGTCTATCGGTTTGGTAAAGCTCGGCCAGCCACAACCTGATTCATACTTAGCAGACGATGCAAACAGGGGCTCTCCTGAAACTACATCGACGTAAATTCCGGGCAATGTGTTGTCTAATAATTCACCGGTGCCAGGGCGCTCAGTGCCACTTTCTTGCGTTACTCGGAACTGCTCCGGTGTCAGTGCAGAAATTGCATCCTGTGATTTTTGATATGTACTCATAATTTCCTCTTTGCCGTTGATGAGCAGTAGCTGCTGAGATTTAACAGACCTGCTCGTAGAGTATTTTATTGCGAGCGAAAGATAAAGATTACTATTCTAGGCATTAGCTAGAGCATAGGCTTGCATGGAGGGAGCCCGTAGGCAGACCATAGCTGTTAGACTAATGGTCTGAGTGCGGTTTTTGCATTTGAGTTTTGGTTAAGCTACTAAGCCAGCAGCGCCCTTTAATTTACTTGTTACTTACCCGAGCCCTCCAACGAAGAAATCACCTGCGACTGCTGTTTTCTTTAAACGAAATCAAACGCTGCGCCGCCTCGTCCCAAAGAGCTAACTTTGCAGTGGCAAGGCTTTCTCTTATGCTCAGATATTTCGCTTCCTGCAGCGCTGGGCTGTCATCAAAGCAGTTTGGCAGTTGGTATCCAGGTACTTTTGGATTTAGGTGATGGATATGGTGATAGCCAATATTGCCTGTTGCCCAATGAAGCCACCGCGGCAGATTGTAAAAAGAGCTGCCATTTAAGGTGGCTTGCTCGTAGGTCCAGATTTCCTTCCTGTTCCAATAGGCATCTTCAAATTGATGTTGTACATAAAAAAGCCAAACAGCGCCTGCCGATGAAAGCATGACAACCGGGATGTAAACCATCAGGAAAGGTACAAGCCCAAAAATTGCTATAAGGCTTCCGTAGTAGAGACAGATTCCGAGGTTAGTTCCCATCACGCTAATCCAGCCTGAGCGTGTTTTCATTTGATCGCCCAGTGGCAGTCGTTGCAGCAGAACAAAGTGGACTGGGGCAGAGATTAATAACATGAACCAAGGATTGCGATAAAAGCGATAGCAAATCTGAGCGAACCGGCCAGACGCGTTAAATTCTTCAACTGTCTTTGTGATCACATCACCTTCGCCGCGCCTGTCAAGATTACCCGTTGTAGCATGATGCTTTGAGTGTTGCTTTGCCCAGTATTTGAAGGGTGTGCCTGTTAATACGCCAACAATCTCGCCGAGCCGTTCGTTTTGCCATTTTTTAGGTAAATAAGATCCATGTCCGCAGTCGTGGCCAATCATAAATAGACGTAAATAGGCGGTAGCAGCAACCAAGGACAGCAGCAGTGTCAATCCATAATGAATTTGGAGTGTGACAAACATAAGCCATATCGTGATGACAAACAGGGTAATTGTATGTCCAAAGTGAAATAGTGCTTTGAGGTATGTTGCTTTCGCATACTGACGTGAGGCCAGAAACGCAGGTGATTCTGTAACTTTCATAATTGTTTACATCAATCTTAGAAGACCTACAGCTTAACATGCTAGCAAGCTCATCTTGTTGATATTTCGTTACCAGTGAGCTTAAAAGAGGACAAATTTATTCATATAGTATTGGGCTCCGAAGAAGGCGCGCAGCGAGAAGCGAGGAAGGGAGTAAGAAGTAAGGAGCCGAATAGGAAGCGGGGTGACATTTAGAAAGACCCCGCCGAGGGGTGTTCGCACTAATAGTGAGCATTCTATTGGCCGGTAATGACTGATCTTAAAGACGGCGGGGCGACATCAATAGCTCACTAGCTTGAGAGCGGTCTTTGCGGTTTAGGTTTTACTTAGCTTATTAAGCTATTAGCGGCGCCTAATGCTATTCTCAGTTCCTAATAGGTTGGCCTACTGGAATAAGTTGACCCACTGGTACCTCAAGATATTCTTACAGGATCAATTTTGAATGCGGCCCTTTACGCAGCTCCTTTCTTGGTTTCTTACTCGGCCTCTTTCCCGGCTCCTTATGTAATATGGCTATAGCTACGTTACCTTCTAAGCTTAGCCTGCCTCAGAACAACCCCGGGGTGACGACTGTTCTAGAATATCTTGTGCTCAAGTTCCCAGCTATAACAAGTGACGTGTGGCAACAGCGTATGGCTGATGGCAAGGTTCATTGGCATGACGGTAGTTTGATCAGCGCGAATTCTGCTTTTGCCGCCCAGCAGCGTGTCTACTACTACCGCGAAGTTGACGCTGAGCCTGTGATTCCTTTTGCAGAGGAAATTATTTTCCAGGACGAGTTGATCTTAGTGGCCTACAAGCCACATTTTCTGCCGGTCACGCCAGGCGGGGAATATGTTGAAGAATGTCTGCAAAACCGGTTGCGTAACAAGACTGGCAATCAACAGCTGCAAGCCATACACCGAATTGATAAAGCGACTGCCGGCTTGGTATTGTTTTCAGTTGAACCCGCCTCGCGTCAGCATTACCATAATCTTTTTGAAACACATCAGGTCACCAAGACCTATCAGGCCGTCGCCAGCACTAACAACAATCCTCCTAAAATTGGCCAGCAATGGGAGATTAAAAATCGGCTTGAGAAAACAGGGTTAAGATTCTTGATGCATATTGTCGATGGCAAGCCTAACAGCCATTCTCGTATTCGGTGTTTGCAATGTTCAGGCGATGAAGCCCTGTTTGAGCTAAACCCCATAACAGGTAAAACCCACCAGCTGCGCGTGCATATGCAAAGCCTTGGCTGGCCATTGCTACACGATATTTACTATCCTCAGTTATTAACCTCGATTCTGCCAGATGATTACAGCAGGCCCATGCAGTTGCTAGCGCAGCAACTGGAATTTATTGATCCTGTGACACAGCAAACAAGAAGATTTTCTAGCAATACCGAACTCAGTCTAGATTGACGGCAACTTTAGTGAGGCGCCCCTTTATCTTTAAGCAACAGTCAGTCATTCTCCATAGTCATTGAGCTAATAATTTAAAACAAGAAAAAGGACAATATTAATGGGACCAATACCTAAAGGCGCAACCGTCGCTGTAACAGGCAGTGCAGGATTTATCGGTGGTTGGATTGTGCGGCTGCTGTTGGACAAGGGCTATCGGGTGCGCGCATGCGTAAGAGATGTTAACGATGAAAATAAAACTGGATTTCTCAAAGCCATGCCGGGCTATATCTCCGGCCGCTTGACCCTTCATTCAGCAGATCTGGACAAGGCCGGTTGTTTTGACGAGATTTTCAAAGGCTGCCAAGGCGTTGCGCACGTGTCGCATGTATCAACCTACGAAGACCAAGACTACGTACAGATGGTCTGTGACCACGTTATCAATAGCATCAACTTATCCAAGACTGTCAACCGAGTAATCGTGACATCTAGCATCGCTGGAGTGCTGGGAGAGTCGGATGTGCAAGAACTTGTGCGGCGTCCGGTTCTTTATGAAGACCGCTATCCCGATGAGCTAAACCCTAAACGCTCGGCAGCGCGTGGACAGGGCTATTCCATGGGCAAGATTCTGGCCGAGCGCGCGTTCTCTGATGCGGCTGAGCGCAGCGGTCGATGGGATGCCATTACCTGTTGTCCTGGCGATAACGTTGGCCCCATTCTCTCCGCTCATCAAAAGAGCGCGGGTCCCTGGCAGCACAACATTGAAACTATGCTGCTGGGTGAATATCAGCAGAACATGCTGGGTGCTTACAGAGCATGGTTTACCGTTGATGTGCGTGATACGGCCGAGGCACACATCAGACTGCTCGAAAGCGTCAATGTTAAAAACGGCCAGCGCTTTATCGCTTGGTCTACCGAGACCCGCAACGTCGAAGACGTGTGCGCTAGTATTGACCGTCTTCTTCCTGAGCTTGGGTTTGCAGGGGCCAAGTTGATTGATCCACTGCCTGAGTCGGTTAAGGCAAGAGAAGCCGAGTTTAGATCCATCTGGGGAGGCTGTGAATTACGCAACGAACGTATCCGCGCGGCACTGGGTATCGAATTTCGCACACTCGATGTTTCTATCCGTGACTGTGTGGAATCCCTGTTGTTGGTCGGCAAGGTAGAACCCAAGCTCAAACTGGGGTTTGAACTGCAAACGTAAGTGCAGTTCTACTGCCAATGCAGAAAACATCAAAGACGTCTGGCCCCTTTTATAATTCCCAAGTATTGATACTGCTGCAGCGTGCAAGGCGGGGGCTGCAGCATTCTTCAGCAGTTACGGCTGGACTGAGACCAGCTGTAGGTCCTCGTCACACGTTAGAACACTCATGCCAGTTTTAGCTAGAAACTAGGCTGTAGATGTCAATAGCGCCTGTTCCGGTAACAGTGACACCCGCCCTATCAGGCAACGGGGTTTGCCAAGGATTAGGATTTTATCACCAGAAATT
This sequence comes from Pseudohongiellaceae bacterium, assembly GCA_047627195.1. Taxonomy (GTDB): domain Bacteria; phylum Pseudomonadota; class Gammaproteobacteria; order Pseudomonadales; family Pseudohongiellaceae; genus UBA9145. The sequence continues at coordinate 12,980 of JBLHTH010000049.1, forward strand.
ATAGGATTTTCAGTAAAATTCTAGTATGTTAATACACTCGAAACTGTCCAAAATGTTATCAAATTACCTTAAGCCTGCTACTGGTAGCTGGATAATTTTAGCTTTCGATCGATTCGTAAGTGATAGCTTGTGTGTGGCTGACTCGTTGAAGTAATGCGACATAATTAAAAATAATTAAAAATAATTAAAAATAATTAAAAATAACTAAGAATAACTAAGAATGAAAATATTGATTGTTGACGACCATCAACTTTTCCGTGAGGGCCTGGTGTATATCCTGAAAAGCTTGGAAGACGGTGTGATCATTCTACAGGCTGCGAGCTACGATGGAGCCTTGGATATCATGGATGAACATGCAGACCTAGATATGGTTTTGCTTGATCTCAGAATGCCGGGCCTAAATGGCTATTCCTTGCTTGAAACTGCTCGAATCAGCTATCCCCAACTCCCTATCGCTATGTTGTCGGCGACACGAGACCGCAAGGACATGCAGCGAGCTATTGATATGTCTGCGGTGGGTTTTATCCCTAAAGATACCTCTGGAAAGCTGTTGATAAATGCAGTCCGAATAATGCTTGATGGCGGGATGTATTTACCGCCAGAAATGGCAGAGAAAGGTGAGCGCAGAACAGCTGGCAGGCCCGATCTTACGCCACGTCAATTCGAGGTGTTGCACATGATTGCCGCTGGTGCATCAAATAAAGTTATTGCCGCCGATCTTGGCATTGCTGAGTCGACTATTAAGATGCACATCACAGCCGTATTCAAGGCGCTGGGTGTCAGTAGCCGAACGCAGGCCGCGTTGGTAGCGCAGAACAAAGGCCTGATAAGAGTGTCGGAGTAGCTCTAGAGTGATTTAAGGGGCAATAGGATTAACGGCAATAGCTGCAGGGACTATAAGTTGCTGCTTAGACCAGTGGTTTTATCGAAGCTAAGAATGCTCGAAGTTTCGCTGGTGATACGGGTTTCTTCAAAAGCTTAATCTTATTTTCCGCAAGCAAATCGAATTGACTGTCATCCATCTCGCCGGTGATTAGAAGCGCTGGAATTTTGGTTTCATAATGTGCATTGATAGCGCCAATAACCGCAACGCCTGTGTCGTTATCCCGCAAGCGGTAATCCGCGATGATCGCGTCGGGCATCCGCGGTGCTGCGGCTAACATTGCCATCGCTTCTTCTCTGTCCGCTGCGACTAGGGCTTCGCACTTCCAAATTTGGAGCAACTGTTCTGTCGCTTCTCTGATTGCGATGTCATCATCAATGACGATGACCAGCAGTTTGTCGCTGATATGTTTAATCTTTTTTACTGGTTTGTCGACGCTGACGTTCACGGTAGCTGTCGAAACTTGTGCCTTGGGTATAGTGACGCTGAAGGTTGAACCGACATTCGGTGCTGAGTGTACCGTGATCTCAAGACCCAATAGCTCTGCTGCACGCTTGACGATCGAAAGCCCTAAACCAAGCCCGTTGCTGTGATCCCTTTCTGGGTTACCCAGTTGATGGAATTCGTCGAATATCACACTTTGTGAATCAGTTGGAATGCCGCAGCCGGTATCAGACACCGAAACGGTAATCGAATCCCCTGCGTCCTCATAAGAAACACGTATTAGGCCTGTCGCAGTAAACTTAAATGCGTTTGAAAGATAGTTGCGCAGGATTTGTTCCACTAATACCGGTTCACTATACAAAAACACTTCCGTGTTGGGCCACTGAATCGTGAGGTGCTTGTCTTTGGCCCGGGACTCAAACTCGTGTGATAGTTTTTGGATTATTTCTAGCAAGGAAAAGTCGCTTGCCTCTGTGTTTAGTGTGCCCGCATCGAGCTGTGAGATATCTAACAATGCATCTAACAAATTATTCAACGCGTCCGCCGAGCGAGCGATTTGGCCGAGAACATGGCGCGATTCTTCTTCTGTGGTAAGTTCATCAAGGACGGTAATAAATAACTGCAGTGCATATAGAGGCTGTCGTAAATCGTGACTTGCAGCCGCCAAGAACGTTGATTTAGCTTTGTTGGCTTTATCTGCCTCCTGTTTTTGTTCTGTAAGCTGCTCGATAAGGCTAAGGTTTTCGTACCGAAGCCTAAAGGAGACTTGATAGTTTTTACTGATCCTTTTGTTGAACGTGGTAATAGCAAAAAGAAATGTGAGGGTGATGGCGGCAAGTGCGTAATGCGGAGTATCACCCTGCATCAATAAAACACCTGTAAGCGGTAATAATGTGATGGGCACGTAAGCATAGAAGGCAGGTAGGTACATGCTCAGCGAGAACACTGAACCGCCGGTCATGCCAAAAAGCGCTGCTAAGATAAGTACCTGGTAGCTGAATTGATCTGGAACATAAAACAGTACGCCAGCTAAACCCCAGATGATGCCTGCACAAGCGCTGCCGTAAATCAGTATACGACGATAATGGTCAACCTGTGCCGGTTCAAAACTTTTCTGAAAGCTATAAAAATAAATGGCGCGTACGGCCAACATCACAATGAGGGCAGCAAGCCAGCCGAATAGGACGGTTGACGGTACAAGCCCCCAAAATGAGAAGAAAAGACTTACGCCAACAACCAAATTGATCAGGAGTATTGAGCCAGTGGATTCATAGAGAGTTTTTACCTGCTCGCTGAGCACCCTTTGATCAAGATCAGTTTCCACCGACTCTGCTCCACCAGTTTTTGTCATGATATATCCTTGTTATCTACAATTCGAAACATCTTAACACCCTACTTCCTGCTTTTCGCACGAACCAATACAGACATTGGTCTGTAGTTATGTTGTATGGGCTTAAGTTAAGCGAACATGAAAGAAGTAAACAAAGGGAGGTCCTAATCAACAGAGCATGCCATTTTTACTGCTAGCATAAATAAATTTTATTGCGCAGATTCGGTTATTTTCCCTATTAGCCTAGGCCCTAGATATACGCATTTCTTTAGAGTTTACAAGCCTATTCACTTAGCGCGTTGAACCGCAAAATTAATTCGTTTCAAGCAAGCAATTGCGCATGGGTTATGTTCAAAAGTGTGTTGTGTATCACTGGCTTGGAGGCCTGGAATGGCGCAAGATAAAACATGCCTGTTTCATGCGGGAATGCTTTTTTCAACACTACTTATAAAATCAATGTATTTACTTAAAAATTGTCAGTTACGGGTAACGATGATAATACCATTTCAACATTGAGTGGAGTATTTGCAAAGCATAAAGACCCCAACGAGATCACATTCTTATGGGTGTCAAAAAATCAGTCAAAAATAAGTCCAAACATCGAAAACATGTTCGTACCAAAATAATTATAGGTTAATCGATTGCTGCAGCGCAATTATGAAGAGTTGAGAAGTGAATTTCAAACCCAGACTAAGGTCCGTAGCTACCCCATACCTATAGGCTATATCTCTAAGTGCTTAGTGGCTCTATTGTTGATGAAGTCAAATTGGATGGCAAAAACAAAATGTTATTGCCTGTTAAAATTACAAGACGTATAAGGTTGATTTGTGAATTTATATTTTAGGTTGATCTTGACTATGTTGCGGGCTTTGTTTGTGAATACCTCCTGCCCTAAAGAACCCACTTCACAGTGTTACAGAGTATGGCCACACGACCTTGATGCTTTTTTGCATATGAATAATGGTCGCTATAGCCAAATTATGGATGTTGCCCGCGTTGATTGGATGATGCGTAAAGGCATTTTGAAACTCATCAAAACTAATAGATGGGGCGCCGTGCTTGGCGGAACTATGGTTCGCTTCAATCGCGAACTTAAACTTTTTCAGCGCTATAAAGTACGTACTACCTTATGTCATTGGGACGAAAAGTGGTTTTATTTCGAGCATAAATTTGAATCGCTGGAAGGTAAAGTTATAGCAGTAGGGGTGACCCGCGCTGGGCTGATTAAAAAAGGCAAATTCATTAATACAGCACATGTCGTCGAGATGGTTGATGCGAGCCTTGAAATACCTTTAAAACCCAAAAGCCTTGATGATTGGATGATTGCTGATGGGCAACTTCATTCAGAAAGCATGCAATCACAATTCAATGGAGTCAAACTTCACGGAACTCAGTAAATCGGAGGTGGAAAAAATGAGGCGCAGGTCTGTTTTTAACGCATTCGATTATATTGACTGGGAACTTGAGCACTCATCGATTTCAGAAAAGGCTCTATAGATAATTCTACCTCTGCCCGTCATTTATTACCTCTCAAGCGTGGACTATTTGACCTCAGGTTTTTTGCTGTCGCTGTGGTAACTCCCAATCTTTTTAGAGTTACTACCGGCCTTATTGAATCACGATCATATTGGTTGGTAATTTTCTATTGTCGGCAGTTAAGTATGTCTCGGAGAGTTTTTTTACTCATGTGAGCATGGACCGGCAACTGGTCTAGGTCATTTAGAGCACTCGTCGTTAATTAGTTTTTAGCAGGATTGAAAGATAAGTTTCTACAGATTCTTTCGCTAAAAAGTGAGCATTAATTTATGCGGTGTCGCCATCGACAAGCTTTACAATTTAATGCCGCTCAATAGAAGGAAAAAGAAAGTAGCCATGTATACCTCATCGCGATAGACAGCGGCATGGACTTTAGTCGGTATGCACTACATACCTATAGCCTATGGTCTCCCACGCTAATGTCTTTAAACTTCGTTCTTGGGTTAGAAGCGAAAGGCGCCGAGTTACGGGCGCTGGCAAAATACAAAAGGGGTTCTCAGATGACTTACGAAATACTTAACGGGAAAAAGAAGATAATTTCTTTGATACTAGCTCGTCCAGCTCTGTTGTTGACGGCGGCAATAGTACTCGTTGTGGCAGGACTGATTGGGCTGGGAGGCGTCACGAAAGACCCTTCCGTCGATGCCTTTGTCCCTGGTGATCATCCGGCTGCGCTGGCGCGTGATATGGCGCGTGACGTTTTTGGCCTCGAGGACCCAGTTGTTATTGGCCTCACCGCACCGGCTGGGGAAAGCGCTTTCACCTCGGCACGTTTGGAAGCTCTTCGCCGTATCGATAAGGGTGTTCGGGGCATCGATGGTGTAAAAAAGAACGATGTAATTAGCTTGGCAAGTGAGAATGCCATCCTGGGTTCGGGCGGCGATTTAGACGTGTTGCCGATTATTGAAGACTCACCACTGACAGCTGCTATGGCAGAACAGGCTTGGGAAAGATTCCGCGCCATGCCGATGCTCTCCAACCTACTGGCTTCAGACAGTGGTGACATGCTCGTCCTTATTGTGCCCGTTGAAACTCCTAACAATGCCCAGACGATAGTCGAGGCGATCAAGGAGCTGGCGGTTAGCGAAGCAGGCGAGGATCTAGGCGTCCATGTGGCGGGTGTTGCAGCCATGAATGCGCGCCTTGCTAGTATGGTAGATAGCGATACTCGGATATTCGTGCCAGCTGCGATTTTTACCGTACTGCTCATACTCCTTTTCGCGCTGCGCCGATTTAAGGCATTGCTTGGTCCCCTGTTCGTGATCGCCGGAGCGGCTGGCGTCGGCATTGGTGCGATGGGCTGGGTCGGATCGAAGTACTATTTGATCACAACAGCGCTACCCGTCGTGATCATGGCCATCGCCGTGGCGGACTCGCTGCACATTTGTACTTACTATCTTCGCGCACGCGCCAAAAATGCGACGCTTTCAGCGCGCGGTGCTGCGTCTGAGGCACTGCACAGCGCTTGGCTCCCTGTTACCTTAACGAGCGTGACCACGGTAGCGGCATTTGTCGGTATGTCTTTTGGCGCGGCGATGAAACCGATCAGTGAATTTGGCATCTATGCTGCGCTAGGTGTCATCGTCGCCTGGGTTCTCAGTCTCACGGCGCTCCCAGCGATTCTTATATTAACTGATCTGAAGCCGTCAGCCTCTGACTCGATCGCAAGCGAAGGGCGAATTGACCGCTTTATCAGCGCGCTCACTAGGTGGAGCTTTCGACGGCCCAGCATGGCCATACTGTCAGTGCTCTCGATAATCAGCTTGTTCGCTGTTTTTGGGTTGCAGGCGAGGTTCGACTATGAGCGCCAGCAATACTTCACTGCCAATGATTCTGTGCGGATTGCCGACAATGAGATCAATAGTCGGCTCGGTGGTGTTAATTTCCTGGATGTTATTGTCACGGCCAAAGAGCCAGCTGGCCTTATGACAACCAGCGCGGTATTGAGCATACAAACACT
>JBLHTH010000050.1:0-18969 GCA_047627195.1 Pseudohongiellaceae bacterium
TTAAAAGCATTGATTAACCCAGCGTGTTCATGCGCTCCTAATGATGCAAGTTCCTGTGTGCCAGACGATGCTGGTATCACTTTAATGCCCCCAGTTGCTTCAATTAAGATGTCCTGTAATTCACAATCCCCTGCCAGAACATCCGCAATATTTCTTTTTGCTTTAACTCCTAATAATAAGTCGACATTTGCCAACCCTAGATCTGCATCCATCAGAACTACACGTTTTCCTAGCTCAGCTAAACCTAAACTAAGATTGACGGAGAGGTTTGTTTTTCCAACTCCTCCCTTACCGCCGGTAACCGCAATCACTTGTACTTGGTGTCCTTCTTTCATCCTTGAACCTATCTCCTTGGTTAGCCGATTGCATAAGGCCTCGCTCCTGCAAAGCACATATTCCGATCAAACTTACACTGTCGCGCGTATTTCCCGTTTGCCAGTGTTCGTATGAACGGAATTAAATCCTGCAACCACCTGATCCTTTGTAATTGATCGCTGCCGCGATACCGCGACCGCCCTGCTTATCAATTGATTAGATTCAGCAATGACAATGTCATCTGGAATCGATTGCCCATGTGTCGTATAAGCCACAGGGCATTTGTGTGACATCAGCAAGCCAAAACTTTCACCAAGGCGAACGGCCTCGTCAGTCTTAGTGAGAATTGATGCAACCGGCTGCAAAGATGAATACGCCTTCAATTCGCCGGCCTGAACCTGCGCTTGGCTAGTTGTACTTAGCAGTAAGATCGGACTTAACCGGTCTCTAAGATTCTCTAGTTGATTCAACTGTATTTCGAAGCTTTTATGATTAACATTGATCCCGGCTGTATCCACTAGAACCAGCTTCTTATGTCTCAATGCGTTTAATAATGACTCCAACGTATTGCTCTCATCAACAGCTTGTACGCTTACCCCTAAAATCTTGCCATAGGTTCTTAACTGCTCATGTGCTGCAATTCGAAACCTGTCAGTCGTAATTAAAGCAATTGAATCTGCGCCATGATCGAGCACATATCGAGTTGCCAATTTACCTATCGTCGTCGTTTTACCGACTCCTGCAGAACCCAGAAAAGCGAACACCCCGCCCTCTTCAATTAAATCTTTACCGACCACAGGCAGCGCGGCACTAAAATTACTCAAGGTTTGCTGCCAAGCAGTCTTGATATCTTGATTGGGCGATAGCGAAGCCAGTAAGATCGATATTTGGTCAGAATCCAGACCCATAATTCGCAGTCTCTCCCACAGCTTTGCGTTCACAGGAGATTTCGTGGAATAGTTTTCCCAGCCTTGTTGATCCATCCAATTTTGCAATAGGCTCGTAATCCCGCCCAATTCTTTGTGCAGCGCCGAGTGCTCCTCTTCAAAACCATTGATAGAGTTTAGGTACCACGGCGCGTCTGCAGAGGTCTGAACCTTGTTATTCTGCTCGCGTTTATTGGAGTTGCTTTGTCTATCAAGCTCGGAGCTATTGGTCAAAGCACCGCTCATGCCGCCAGCATCTGCCGAAGCACTAACTTCAACACCGTCAGCGAGCTTCCTGGTTGACAAAATAATAGCTTCATCGCCTAACTCGGCCCGGATCGACTTCATTGCGGTTCGCATGTCACTTGCGTAGAACTTTTTAACTGCCATGCCCTAGCGTGCTCCCTTTTTACTGTACTCAAAACGTCCATTTAAATCGTTATAAGTCTGGAAACTTTCTGCAGACCTTGTGTAAAGCGTTTGTTTAAACTGTATTGGTAATCATTATTTTCTAAACTATTTTTTCAGATAGTCGATTTAGCTATGTGTTCACATTAAGCCCGTGATCCTGCACTAGCAACGACAGTAACCTGTTTGTTGTCAGGAATTTCTTGGTAAGACAACACATGCAATCCATCAATGGTGTAACGCGCAAATCGACTCAGCATCGGCCTTAGTGGTGCAGCCACCAGTAGTACAGCTGGGTCACCAGAAACTTCCTGCTTCTGAGCCGCGTCTACAAGAGATTTTTGAAGTGACTCTGCCAGATTCGGCTCGATGGTCATCCCACTTTCTTGTTCAATCCCACTTTGAATGGATTGCTGTACAGACTTAAGCAATAATTGTTCCAGTTTGCTATCAAGCGTGATAACAGGTAGCTCAGACCGCTCACCATAGATACTTTGGACGATTACACGGTTAAGCGCGATTCGTGTTGCTGCCGTTAAAGTGACAGAATCTTGACTCTTTTCTCCGGCAGCCGCCAAAGTTTCAGCAATTGTTCGCATATCACGAATCGGTACTTGTTCTGACAACAAGCTCTGTAGAACCTTGAGCAACACGTTCGTGTTAACAATTTCTGGGAGTTGTTCGGCCAATTTAGGCGAGTGTTTAGCGAGCAAACTTAGTAGCTGTCCTACTTCTTCATGACCGAGGATCTCATGGCAATGAGATTGCAAAATACTGTTTAAATGAGTGGCAATAACCGTGCTTGCATCGACCACCGTATAACCCAAAGATTCCGCCTGATCCTTTTGGGATTTTTCAATCCATAAAGCGTCCAATCCAAAAGCAGGATCCTTCGTTTCCAGCCCCTGCACTTTTCCATACACCTGGCCTGGGTTTATGGCCATATCCCGTTCTGGATAAACTTCAGCACTGCCGACATTTACACCTGACAAACTGAGCTTATATTCGTTCGGGGTAAGATCTAAATTATCTCTAATATGTACCGATGGAATAAGAAAGCCTAAGTCTTGAGATAACTTTTTTCTGATACCTTTAATTCGCCCAAGTAACTCACCACCTTGAGCTTTATCTACTAACGAGATGAGCCTGTAGCCAACCTCTAGACCTATGGCGTCGACCGGCATGACATCCTTCCAATCAAGCTCATCACTGTCGGCGGCGGCGCCTTCTTCGTTGCCACTACTTTCAAGCTCAGGCTCATCCAGCTGCGGTGTAGCCTCGGCAGGATTATAGCGACTGATATAATAGGCCCCGGCACCGGCGAGTAAAGCCAGTCCTATAAAAGCTACATGTGGCATACCTGGCACTATACCCATAACAAACAAAATGCCAGCAGCGACACCCAATGCCCGGGGTCCAGCAAACATTTGACGCACTACCTGCGCACCCATCATTTCTGATGAGTTATTACGAGTCACCATGATTGCAGCGGAAGTCGAAAGAACAAGTGCGGGTATTTGAGCAACCAGACCATCGCCAATAGTTAAGAGTGCATAGCGTTCTGTTGCCGCTGAAAAGTCCAACTGATACTGCATCATGCCAATGGCTAGGCCGCCTATTAGATTGATGACCAAAATGAGTATTCCTGCAATAGCATCACCCTTAACAAACTTACTAGCGCCGTCCATAGCACCGTAGAAATCTGCCTCCTGAGTAATGTCTAAGCGGCGAGCACTGGCTGCTTCTTGATCAATTACACCGGCATTTAAATCAGCATCAACGGCCATTTGCTTACCCGGCATAGCATCTAAGGTGAAACGCGCACTCACCTCCGCAATCCGGCCCGCACCTTTGGTGACAACGACGAAATTTATGATTATCAATATAATGAAAACAATTAGGCCAACAGCGTAGTTACCGCCGATTACCACTTCACCGAAGGATTCGATCACTTTCCCAGCGGCACTGCCTCCTTCATGTCCTTTTAACAAGACTACACGCGTTGATGCAACATTCAGAGCTAGCCGTAAAAGTGTAGCTACGAGCAAAATTGTAGGGAATACCGCAAAGTCCAATGGTCGCATTGCATAAACTGACACGCACAATACAACCAGCGCGATAGTAATATTTAGCGTAAAGAAAATATCCAATAAAAAAGGGGGCATCGGCAATGTCATCATTGCCAGTATGATTAGAAGCAATGCTGGAATCCCAAGATTGCCTCGTGTTAGATCGCGAATGTTTCCTAATAAAACACCTTTGTCGATACTTGCGCCGTAAGCCATTACTTTACCTTCTCGCCCGATCCCTGGGCATCGCCTAATTTACTATGAATAATATAATTTAAGTGAACCGCTGCAATTCTAGTCGTGCTGTAGTTCAACAGGTATATCGTACTTTCCATCAAGCTTCGGCTTCTTCGCCTGCCCTTTCGCCCACCGACGTAATTGATAGATGTATGCCAACACCTGTGCCACGGCTACGTACAACCCTGCTGGGATTTCATCCCCAACCTCAGAATTAAAATATACCGCTCTAGCTAGAGGCGGCGCACTAACAATGGGTATCTCATATTCGCTCGCAACTTCGCGAATTTTAAACGCCATGAAATCCAACCCTTTTGCAACCACCACAGGGGCAGAATCTTTGCCTTGGTCATATCTTAGCGCTACTGAATAGTGATCAGGATTTGTGATAACAACATCGGCAGATGGCATTTCTTGCATCATGCGGTTATTAGCCATTTGCTGTTGCAACTGCCGAATCTTCTGCTTTATTTCCGGACGCCCGTCAGAATCTTTCATTTCATCTTTAACTTGCTGCAGAGTCATGCGTAGTTTTTGAGTGTGCTGATAAATTTGGATCGGAACATCAATCGCTGTGATAATAAGCATGGCCGCTGAAATGAGAAGAAAAGCCCAGCCTAGCAATGTCAATGCGTGGGTCATTGCGTTAAGCACAGGCTGACGCTGCAACGAGCGTATCGCATCCATATCAATAAAAAGCACAAGTGCAGCAACTGAACCCACAACAACAACTTTCGCAATCGCTTTAGCCAGCTCAATCAGCGCTTTAGGTCCAAACATTCTGCCCAGTCCAGACATCGGGTTCATTCGGCTAGCTTTAGGACTAATTGATTTGAATGAAAAATTCCAACCACCCAGTAGAGCAGGACTAAGCATCGCCGCTGCCATTAAGAGTAAGAAAATCGGGACACATCCCAACAAGGCTTGACCAATAGAATCACTGAGATGTGAAAACATCATGGCTTCATCCAAGGACTGAACTCTGAATGAAAAGTTAAGAGTCATTATATTAACCATGCTCATAGCTAAAGACGGCCCAAATAACAGTAAACCAGAAGCACCTGCCAGCATGATCGCAGTGGTGTTTAACTCTTTAGAGCGGACAGTTTCCCCATCCTCTCGCGCTTTATCTAAGCGTTTCTGGGTTGGTTCTTCCGACTTTTCTGCTGAAGAATCATTACCTTCGGCCATAGTTTTATCTCAAAAATGAATTAACTAATTATTGATTGGTTAGCTGTGCCATGCGAATAAAAGCTTGCTCAAACAAGTTGGCCGCCGATTCGGCTACCGCAGGCAGAGTCAGCCACATTAGGAAGACGCCTAGCAGCAGGGATACCGGAAAACCCAGTGCAAAAATATTTAGCTGCGGTGCAGCCCTGGTCATAATCCCAAAAGCGACGTTGGTGATAAGTAAGGCTGTAAGCGCCGGGAGTGCAATTATCATAGCGCTAGAAAATATCCAACTAATTGAACTGATTATTGCTAAAAGCGATGTACTCGCGAAATTAAAATCAAGAGAAATCGGCAGCGAGCGGAAGCTTCCCACCAATACTTCCAACATTGTGAGATGGCCATCCAAAGCAATAAATAACATGGTGACAAACATTAAATAAAAACTACTGACAACAGCAACATTTACCCCATTAGTTGGGTCCATCATTGAGGCAAAACCTAATCCCATTTGCATGGCGATCATCTGTCCGGCTAATACAAAGGTTTGAAATACCATTTGCAAAAAGAACCCCAACGACAAACCAATAAGAAGCTGTTGACCCACAAGCAACATTGCCTGCACTGAAAGCCCTTTCACTTGAGGCATATCTGGCAACACAGGCGCTATGAGGACTGCGATTGCAACAGCAATAATCAACCTTATTCTAGTAGGCACCAATTGCGAACCTATTACTGGAGCAACCATTAAAAAACCCATAACCCGAAAAAGTGGCCATAAGAACTGCCCGAGATAAGCGCCTAATTGTTCTTCTGAAAAAGTAAGAAGCTCCATTAGAACACCATGTAGGGAATGGTCTTGATGAGATTCTGGGTGAACTCCAACATGCTTTGTACTATCCAAGGGCCCGCGATAACGATCGCACTTAAAGTAGTAATAAGACGAGGAAGAAAACTAAGGGTCTGCTCATTAATTTGAGTCGCTGCCTGAAATGTACTAACTAGCAAACCAACAAATAAACTCGGAAGAATAATGACAAGTACAAGAGTCACTATTAAAAACATTGCCTCTCCCCATACTACCGATACAGATACTGCTTGCATAAAAAACTCCAATTCTCTAAGTGGTAAAACTAGCCGCCACGGTCCCAATAACCATTGCCCAACCGTCTACTAAAACAAACAGCATAATCTTGAACGGTAAAGATATGATAATGGGAGATAGCATCATCATACCCATGGCCATCAACACACTTGCCACAACTAGATCGATGACTAAAAATGGTATGAAAAGCATAAAGCCAATTTGAAAGGCAGTCTTCAATTCACTAGTCATATACGCCGGAACCAAAACACTAAAGGGGACATCCGCCTCTGTCTCAACACCTTCGGTCTCAGAAAGGTTTAAAAATAGCGCTAGGTCTGACTCTCGAGTCTGAGAGAACATGAAATTCCTAAATGGCGATTCTGCTTGCAAGAGTGCGTCTTGGACTCCTATCTGCTCATTTAGATAAGGCTGCAGGGCAACCTCATTTACCTCTGTAAAGACTGGCATCATAATAAAAATTGATAGAAACAATGCCAATCCGAGCAACACCTGATTTGACGGCGTTTGCTGGAGGCCCATGGCCTGCCTCAAAATAGCGAATACTACAATTACCCTAGTAAATGATGTCATCATCATCAACAGCGCTGGCAGTAGAGTCAAAGCTGTCATAATCGCTAATATCTGAATTGTAACCGAGTAATTCTGCGAGCCGTCTGCGTCAGTGGTTACCGATAGCGCTGGAATCCCTAGTCCACCACTTAGATTGGATAGCTGGTCGATGACAGCAAGTTCCTGTCCATTGGCCGCCGAGCAGAATCCAAGAAATACTGCAGTAGCAATGCCAAATTTGCATGCTCTTACTACGTTTTCATAAAATGTTAAGCGCCCAATCATGATCGGTTACCTGAAAGTAGACCTTGTAGTTTTTTCGCAAACTCGCTGCTAGGATTTTGTGACTGCCCCGCCGACGCGGTAATATCTTCAAGGGCCTCTTCAAACACATGCAGAGTTGCAATACGACCAGGTGAAATACCAAGCAACATTTGCTTTTGACCAACCGTAATCAGCGCAATTCGGTCCCTACCGCCAAGCGACATTGCAGCCACTACCTTTATAAGCCCGCCCATGCCAACCCCTGCACTTCCATATTTTTTGAACAGGAAAGCCAACGCGAATATGAGAAAGACAATAAACGCCAATCCAATCACGACATCAAAAAGTCCGGCTACGTTAAGCGGTGACATCCCTTCTGCTAGAAGCGATGCTTGGTTTGTATCTTGTTCTGCCATAATAGTTAAGCTCTTTGTAATTTCTGGAAAAAATCAAGTAGATACACAGTGAAACACCCCTCGATAAAGCCCAAGTACTGATCGATTATCGTTCATGCTACTTAGTTAAGTTTCTTAATTCGCTCAGATGGGCTTATCACATCGGTCATGCGGATACCGAACCTATCGTTAACAACCACCACTTCGCCATGAGCTATAAGTGTGCCATTAACGAGAACATCCAATGGTTCTCCCGCCAACCGGTCTAATTCAATAACTGAGCCCTTATTCAACTGCAGCAAGTTGCGTATAGAGATAGAAGTACTTCCTACTTCCATCGCAAGCTGAACAGGGATATCCAGAATCACATCCATATCTGGTGAACCGGTATTTGATACATTTCCACCGGAACCAGCGCTTGATGATTCGTTCTCCATAGCAGCAGCCAATACCGCAGACATATCTTCTGAACCTTCGCTTCCTTGCGTATTGTTTTCCTCAGACACTGACAACCTCCTTTAGGACTTTAAGCATTTTTTCAACCTTTTTGTTTGTAAACCTCGTCAACTTTCAACGCGACATTTCCGCCTAAGATACCCATTTTTGTTTTAAACATAGGAATTCCGTTGGCACGTAAAAGAATGTGTTCTTGCATATCAACGGGGATAATATCTCCCTCTTCCAGATCAACCACATCCCTTAGAGAAATCTGCTTCTGAAACATATTGCAACTAAATTTAATATCCGCATCGAGTATCTCTGTGCGTAAAGCTTTACTCCAACGTTCGTCATATACTTCCGAATCACTTTTCATCCCGGCATCAAGCAATTCTTTAATTGGCTCTATCATCGAGTAAGGTATAGCGATCTGGAAATCTCCACCCCCGCCATCGAGTTCTATATTAAAGGTACTAACGATAACCAACTCGCTTTCACGAACCAAGTTATTAGCAAGCGATGGGTTGACTTCTGTACTGACATGCTCAAAATCAATTTTGAAAACGCTCTTCCATGCCTCTGCCAGATCAGAAAATGCCTCTCCTAATACCATTTGCACCACGCGTTGCTCAGCAGGAGTAAACTCCCGACCTTCGATTTTCGAGTGCCGGCCATCTCCACCAAAGAAATTGTCAACTAGTTTAAAAATCAACTTGGCATCAAGGACAAAGAGTCCATGCCCCCTCAGCGGGTTAAATTTGACGATATTCAAACTAGTTGGCACATAGAGGCTATGTATGTATTCACCAAACTTAGTTACTTGAATGCCACCTATTGATACATCACAATTACGCCTTAATAGGTTGTACAAACTAACTCGTGTATACCGTGCAAACCGCTCGTTAATTGTTTCCAAAATCGGCATTCTGCCGCTAACGATTCTATGCTGACTGGTTAAATCATATGACCTGACACCTTCGTCATCAATTTCCGACTCTGTTTCAACATCGCCATCGTCAACACCGTGAAGAAGCGCATCAATTTCGTCTTGTGATAATAGATCTTGCATAATCTGAGTCTTATTCTGTTTAGGGTAGCCGGCTACTGCATAACGAAGGCAGTGAACAACACTTGTTCAATAGCTTCGCTGTCGAGCTGCGCTGTTAGGACCGTATTAATTTGAATGAGGGCTTGAGACCGTACCTGCTCTATGCCGCCTGTAGATTGGATAGAAGTAATAGTCTGTGCACTAAGGATATTGGTAAGGTTGTGCCGAATGACTGGCATGTTCTGCTCAATTTTGAGCAAAGTGGAAGAACTTCTGGCCATTAAGGTAACGCTGGCCTGAAGAAATCTTTGTTTACCGCGATCTGGGAGATTAATAATAAAGGCCGGCTCTAGTATTAAATAGTACGCTTCCTCCAACTCAACCTCGACTTCAGCCTCGAGCATTTCGCTTTCTGCATCCGCAGAAGTACCAAGTAAAAAATAGGCTGCGGCGCCCGCAGCAGCTAGCAAAGCAACTACGATAATTGCAATTAGTTTGGTTTTTGACTTTTTGGGAGAGGCTGTAGCAGGATCGCTTCCTTCATCCAAGTTAAGTTCTTTTTCTTCAGTAATTTCAGCCATGATCTTTCTCAACCTCCTGTAACGACAACAGAATCATTTACTGATTTCTATTGGGCTAGCATCCTTGCTAGAGAGCAGAACTGCTCAACGCTATTTCTTTACAATAGATTGCAAGTCATGTGCCAAAGTCAGCTTACTGACTCTTTTTAGCTGAATCAGTACCGGATTGTTGGCGATACAGGAGTTTTACTGGTTTATTGAAGATTTTTACTACTACTGGTTCTATTAAACTTACCTCTTAGATAGCTTAGAAATAACTCGTGTTGAGCCCTCAAATGAAGTAGTCAATATTTCCGTTATCTACCCCTATATTTCTAGCATGTGTCAATAAACCAACGCTTTCTTCAGCACTATTGTCAGATGAATCCGCGCGTCCAGACTCAGACTTGCCCTGTTTGTCACGCTCATTCGCTTCACTATCCTTTCCAGATTTTTGATCAAAAACACCAACGTCGACAAGTTCCAACCCTTCATCATTGAACATTTGCTGGAGACGCTGAGATGACTGTTCCAGCGCTTCTCTTACTACCGCATGCCCCGAGGTAAACTGCAAACTGACTTGGTCTTGGTTGATTTGAATTTTCACTACCAGCGGGCCTAATTCAGGAGGATCTAATTGAATTTGCGCTGAGTCCATATTTTTAGCGAGCAATAGACTCAGCTGACGACCTAAATTCTCTCCCCAGCCAGATTGGTTGAACGGTACCGATAGCTTGGTAAAGCCCTGTCGTTCAAGCGGGTCCGTGGTGACCGAACTGCTGTTAGCCTGATCAACGCGCCATTGACTGAGCGCATTCGTGAGAGAAGGCACGTTGCCCACCGCTTGATTCTGGACGACTCCCGCATCCCCAGCTGTTGCAGTTAAGAAATTGCCAGGCACCACCTGCAACACTTTATCGCTTACCTTGGCACCTTGAGTGGAAGTTATTCCCTCAAATTTTGTAAATTCAGACTCAGCATCTTGATCGGTGCCTAAGCCATCCATGTTGTTAAGAAAATCGACTCCCTTAGTGCGTCCCTGCTTTATATCCTCTGGGATTATGGCGCCAGCCGCAGTAGGGGCCTGTGTTATTTCGCCTGAATTTATAATGCCAGCCGCAGTAGGGGCCTGTGTTATTTCGCCTGAATTTATAGTGCCGGCCGCAGTAGGGCCCTGTGTTATGTCGCCTGGATTTATAGTGCCGGCCGCAGTAGGGCCCTGTTTTATATCGTCTGGATTTGAGGGTCCAGTAATAGCCTGATCAACAGCTAGGGTGCTCATATGGGAGCTCGTCAAGTTAGAGTCGCTGACGAACTGTCCATTAAAATTCGAAAAAGTTTCCCGAGTCTGTGTTGGCAAGGTATCAGTTGTCAATTCAGAGTTTTCTAAGTTCAATGATACTAAAGAGGCATTGTCTGTTTGAACATTCAACAGAGTTTCATTATTTAGCGCAAGCTCACTATTATCAATCAGCGACGCAGACAGAACTCCCGTGTCTTGCGCAAAGGCAAGGTCAGCTAGGTTTAGCTGGTCAGCAGATATTTGATGGAACCCTTCTGCTAATTTTTCGGTTACCAATACGGTTGAGAGTGGCAATGTTTGGCCCTCAAATGGAAGTTTATTGCCGCGTTGAGCTGCTATCTCTGAAGCGCTCAAATCCATTATTGGAATCGAGTCTGAACCCACTTCGTCCATTAAAGTCATTTTTTGTTTGAGGATTTCTATTGGCTTGGGCTCAGCAGAATCGTTGAGTAACTGCGAAAAACTATGCTCGGCATTCAGCGTCTCGTCATTGAGGAGACCTGCCGTTACAGGGTTGTTTCCCTGAACATCTGAAGCCGAGCGCACTGTTGAACGCATGGCAGCTGATTGATTGCCAAGCGCTGAAATTGGTTGTAAGAGAGATAGCGAAGTTGCCATTAACCTGTCCTTGATTAAGTCTTAAATTTACCCTGCGCAACTTGTTATTACGCGATAGACAGTATTGATAGCAAAAAACTTGCCAAAACTACCAGTCTCAGCAATTGATAAGACGCAGGGGCAGCGAAAGCAAGTTTTGGGGGAATTGCGTGACAGATACTAGCTAGCGTGCTGGCTTAATACCGTTTCGACTTTAAGGAATTCGTTTTCGATTTTGGAGAATAATGCAGGTGTATCTTCGAGAGAATCGGTATTACCACAGCTCTCTAGCAGAGAACAAAGCTCTGGCAAACTGCGGGCACCTAGATTGAGAGAGGAACCTTTAAGACTGTGGGCTTCTGCCTTTATGACAGCAGCGTCAGCGTCTTTGATCGCTATCTGCAACTTCTTAATTCGGGCCTGCGCATCTTCAATATAGCTTGTCACTAAGACACTAAAGTCATCAGCTAGGATTTCTTTTAACTCCACTATTGTTTCAGTTTTCACGACATCACTAGGGTCAATCATATTGCCACACATAGGTCACCTCTACGGCGTTGCCTACTCCTAAATATTCCATAGAATCGGTTAAGCTTTGAACTAACGGCAAGCCTCTGCCGCTGTACTTACTTCGCTGTGTACTTAATTTTAATTTGTCATTGTGATCGAACCCCGGACCACTGTCCTCAAGTCGAACAATCAAAACTCCTCCCTCAGCACTAGAGCGGTGTTTGAAGTGGAATTTAACGAAGCCTCTGTTCAAAAGTTCAAGCTGCCGCGTCCGTTCTTCATAATACTCTATAAAGCCCGCAGCCGTCTCTTTGATATCCGAGTCTAATCCCAACACCCCATGTTCCAAGGCATTAGAAAACAACTCTGCCATTATCGTATAAATTTGGCCACTATAAGGTCGAAGGCCAGACACCTCCATGACGATTTGCAACATCAGTGGCAATGGGTTGAAATCTCTCAGAGTATTCGCACCTAGCTCATACTGCATACTCCAATCTTGCGGTCCGGTCTGCACAGCGTTAGCTATATTAGTGTGCTCATTGAGCAGCTCAAAGTCGTCCACCATCTTGACTTCGAGCAACGTAATATCATCATCACGTTCAGAATCTCCCATAAAACCTGTAACTGAATCCTGAATGCTGGAAAATAATTTTTCGTCCTCTCCGGCCGCGTGCATGGCATCGATCATTCGCTCTTCACCGAACATTTCACCATTTGAATTTAGCGCTTCTGATATTCCGTCAGAAAAAATAAATAGGCGATCGCCCTTAGCCATTTCTAGAACTTGTAGCTCAGTGTTAAAATCATCGGGGGAACGGATTCCTAATGCTACGTGTTTAGATTCTATTCGGCTTATCGTTTTTGAGCTTGTGTGGTAGAGCATTGAATCTGGCAAGCCCCCAGACCAAACCCTAATTATTTGCTTCTCGAAATTAAAATCAACCATACATCCGCAACAAAACACTCCAACGGGTAGGATAGATTTCAGTTTCATATTAATTTCGGCGATGATATCTGTTATGCCAAAACCCTTATTCGTCATAAAATAAAATATTTCGGCCATCGGCATAGCACCGATAGCAGCAGGAAGCCCATGCCCGGTAAAATCTCCAAGCAATATATGCATACCACCTGAGGGCTTCACAGCTGCAAGCAAAACGTCGCCGTTGAACATCGCTAACGGCGAGAGCATGAATTTTATATTTGGGGAATTCAGACAACCTGAATGGGCTACATTGTCGAACACCTGCTTAGCTACTTTTTGTTCGTGAATCAGATGTTGATGATGCTTCGATATTTCATCCCTTTGCGCCTGCATCAATGAGTGCATTGATCTCATCCGCAAAAAAGCATTGAGCTTTGCTTTTAGAATTATTTGACTATAGGGCTTGCTTAAAAAATCGTCGCCTCCCGCATCCAAGCACTCGGCCAGCGAACTAGCATCTTGCAAAGAAGTTAGAAAAAGCACTGGGATAAAATCATCACCGGCTGAGCGTTTAATTGACCGCGCTGTTTCCATGCCATCCATTTCCGGCATGATAGCGTCAAGAAGAACAATTTGGGGGCGTTCCCGCTCAAACAAAGAAAGAGCTTCTTTACCGTTTGAAGCAACCAGCACTTCATACCCCTGCTTGCTAATAATAGAGCTCAAGATCATTCGATCTGACTCATTGTCATCAGCTACGAGGACCTTAATTCTTTGATTTGGGTCAGTGGCTGCAAGCTGCATATTCATAAAGCTACTCTCGCTAGAAAAGGGGCAAGATCAACGCCAGCACCCTAACAGCGTATTTCCTGAGGGACTATTGAATTGAGAATAGCTGTTCGAAATTTGAAATTGTTAAGATTTTTTTAACATCACGATTGCAATTCACAATACTAACTTCCGCATTGTCGCCACCGGCATGATCGCGCAGTAGTAGCAACATACCCAATGCAGAACTGTCGAGATAAGTCGTACGATTTAGATCTACCACATAGCTTACGGGCTCAGCGTCAATTCGCTCATAGCAATCCCGAAATTCTTGGTGTGCGCTAAAATCAAATCGCCCTTCAATACTAATTGTTAATTTATTACCGCTTTGGGACGCACAAGACTCGATGGTCATAATTCACCTCAACCAGATTTATGGCTAGTTTCTTCTCAGAAGCAAAAATTGATGGGATAACCAATAGTTGCATTTGGGGCTTCTTCTCACCCCATACTAAGCATAGACGAAAATTATAGAAAATCCGGAAAATCTAATTGGGCTGAAGATTGGCGCCCTTTTGTTAATAGTTCTGATTGCTCCTAGCCGCTGACATTGCTCGAGCAATGCCTTGACTGACAAATTCATCTTGCTGTTTTTGCTCTTGCACAGCTAATACCTGCCTTTCTTGCAGGGCTATTTTAGCCTGTGTTTTAACTAAACTTTTAGTCTTGGCATCCAATATTAGCCAATGTTTCCTTACCTGCAGCAATTGCGCTTGAACTGTTGCTATCTGTCCGGCTTGCTGTTGCATCGCTAGCTCTAAGTTATTGGCAAAGTCCCGGTAAGACTTTAGATAGTAGGCATTGAACGATTGCTTAGCCCGGCTACCATTAAATTGATATTCATCTCTGGCAGTGCTTAATTGAGCGAGCTTATCCCGCTCTTCTTGCACCCGTTTCTGCATATACGCCACAGCTTGCAGCCCTTGCTTGGACTTGAGCTTAGCTAGGTCAATTACTGGTTGAAGTCGTTTTGCTCGTTTCATATGTTCTAAGCGCCCTACTTAAGCTTAGGCGACATTAGCACCTTACTCAGATTAGCTCTTGCGGATTGCATACTCACTTGCTCAGTCAAACCCTGTTGAAGAAACTTGGTAAAATAGGGCCTTCTCTCTACCGCTGTATCAATTACCGGATCAGAGCCAGAAACATAGGCACCAACGCTTATTAAGTCTTTATTTTGC
The DNA here is from genome assembly GCA_047627195.1 of Pseudohongiellaceae bacterium. GTDB lineage: Bacteria > Pseudomonadota > Gammaproteobacteria > Pseudomonadales > Pseudohongiellaceae > UBA9145. Next base: position 14,835 of record JBLHTH010000050.1, read on the forward strand.
TCGTACGTTGAATAAAGCTTCCTAAAAGCGTTGGCTTCTTGCATATGCTTTGCGTCTGCAATTGCTGGCATGACTCGGCTGATGGATGCCTCGATATCGATAGCAGGATAATGTCCTTCTTCAGCAAGTCGCCTTGACAAAACGATGTGGCCATCCAAAATAGCTCGGGCTGAATCAGCAATAGGATCCTGCTGGTCATCACCTTCAGTCAAAACAGTGAAGAAGGCAGTTACCGACCCTTTAGCAGATTCCGAATTACCCGCACGCTCCACCAACTGTGGCAGCTTAGCAAAAACAGAAGGCGGATAACCTTTGGTCGCTGGCGGTTCACCAATCGCCAGGGCAATTTCTCTCTGCGCCATGGCATAGCGTGTGAGTGAATCCATCAGTAGCAATACATCCTTTCCCTGTTGTCTAAAATCTTCCGCTATTCGCATAGTTAAGTTTGATGCCCGAAGACGCAATAAAGGTGATTCATCCGCTGGAGACACCACAACAACAGATCGAGCCAGCCCTTCAGGGCCCAGAATCTCCTCGATAAACTCCTTGACCTCCCTGCCACGCTCACCAATTAACCCAACAACTATTACCTCAGCCGTGGTCGCTTTGGTCATCATGCCTAGAAGCACACTCTTACCCACGCCACTGCCAGCAAACAAACCCAATCGCTGCCCCTTACCCACGGTAAGTAATGAATTTATGCTGCTAATTCCCACATCTAAAGGACTCTCTATTCGAGCCCTGCGCATCGGGTTTATGGGCACTGCATCCAAAGTCACTCGCCGCGTTGTGCCTAGTGGCCCTTTATCATCAATTGGCTCACCAAGTGCGTTGATCACTCTGCCGAGCAATTTATCGCCAACATCTACCAAAGAGCTCGTGGCAATAGGGACAACTTTAGCACCGGGCCTTAACCCTTCGATTTGGGCCAACGGCATCAGGAAGATTTTTGGTCCATCAAATCCGACTACCTCGGTCTCTAGGGTCTTAACCTTGCCATCGAATACTAGACAGCGATCACCAAGGGATACGACACAGCCAACAGCCTCTAAAGTGAGACCAACGACACGAGTCAATTTTCCTTCAATTCTAGGCTCTATTTTAATAGGACTTTTAGGGAGATAACTGCCAAGTTTCTGGGCAATACTTTGACGCTGCAGCATAGTTTATTCAGTAACCTTATTGGCTGTTTCAATTTCTGCAAGGCCAACGCTATTTGGCTCGCAATGGGATGTGGCTGGCTCACCAACTGCTGGCGCAGGTGCCGATTCATAACCGACTTCTCCCGGCTTTGGAGAAACAGCCTGTTGTTCGTATAGTTGCTCCAACACACTCGCGATGCGACTCTCCACAGTCATGTCAGCCTCACTGTGCTCTGATTCAATCTTGCATCCGCCCCGTGTAATATCCTCATCAACTATTACTCGCCAATTTTCGCCGCCCACTTCAACCGCATCGTCAGCGAAAGGCTTATCCAAAGGATTTAGATGAATCTTGATGCTATCTTTACTAGGCGGTAGCGCCGAGATCGTTTCCTTAATAACTTTCATCAGACTTGCCCGATCAAGTGATAGTTCTTTATGGATAACCGTACACGCGATCTGTTCGACGAGTTCCATCAGAGTTTTTTCCAGTTTGTAATCCTCCTCATTCAAGCTGTGAGTTAACGAGGTGAGCAAATTATTCAGCTCAATAAGCTTTGGTTTCATATCGCTATGAGCAGCAGCAACAGCCAACTCTTTACCTGCCGCCATGCCCTCAGTCCTGCCTGTTTCAAAGCCTGCTTTCTTGCCTGATGTAAAACCATCATCATAGGCCTGCTTTCGTGTTAATTCTGCTTCACTGGGCTCTGGCTGGGGTTTGGCAACAGCTCTGGTTTCTGCGAACACCATATGCCCACCATCGGAAATAGTTGGTGGGCTCCAAGTCTCTATCTCCATCTCACTTGCCGCTTTAGCAGACACACGAGCTAACACATCGAATGGATGTTGCTTCATAAATTTATCTCCACTACACCATTTGCTCACCGCCGCCGCCTAGCTGAATGTCCCCTTCCTCAGCCATACGTCTAGCAGTAATTAAGATCTCTTTTTGTGCTGACTCAACGTCACTCAATTTAACTGGCCCTTTCGCCTCAAGGTCGTCTCTAAGCAATTCTGCTGCTCGTTTAGACATGTTTCCAAATATTTTTTCTTGCAGCTCTTCATCCGCGCCTTTCAGGGCAAGAATAAGCAGCTCAGAGGATATTTCTCGCAGCAACGCTTGAATTCCACGGTCATCCACTTCTTTCAGATTATCAAAAACAAACATGAGATCTCGTATTTGATCGCTAAGAACCTCATCCGCCTCTTTTAACGATTCCATAAGTTCAGATTCGATACTGCTCTCTAAATTGTTCATTATTTCTGCAGCGGTTTTCGTGCCACCGATATTAGTAGCAGGATTTGCGCCTTTACCGGAAAATTGTTTTTCTAGTATGGAATTTAGTTCTTTCAAAGCATCGGGCTGCACACTTTCTAAAGCTGCAATACGCATGATTATATCAAGACGCGTTTTTTCGGAAAAATTAACCAAGATACTCGCTGAACGTTCTGGATCGAGGTAGCTTAAAACCACCGCCTGAATTTGCGGGTGCTCGTTCTGAATAGCGTTAGCTACAGACCTAGGATCCATCCATTGCAAACTATCAATGCCACTAGTAGAGCCATGCACTAAAATAGTGTCGAGAATTCCGCTAGCTTTGTCCTCACCTAAGGCTTGCACTAGCATGTTTCTAATATAATTTTCCGTGCCCAGACCGAGTCCAGTTTGACTGCTATAACTTTCAAGAAAATTACCAATTACTAACTCAACATCTGAACGCGCCACGTTTACGATCGCAGACATTGCAGTACCGACTTTTTGAACTTCCATGGGTCCCAAATAGCGGAGAATATCCGCCGCATCTTTTTCTCCTAAAGACATCAAAAGAATTGCCGCCTTGTTAGCGGGGTCTTCCAGTGAAGGGTCCTGAAATGCCTTTAAATCCTGATTAACTTTCGCCATCTGAACCCACCCATTTCTTAACAACCTGTGCAACCCGGCCAGGGTCTTCAGCAACTAATCCACGGACCGTGTTTATTTGACGCTCATAACCACCGTCATCTCCAACAGGATTGGGCAACATACCCCCCGCTCGCGAGGAGAACTGAACATCGTCATTCATCATCGCTCTTTCAGCTGATGCGAAATCTGAGAAGTCACCCTGTGTTGCCGCCAGAGCTAGCTGTCTACTCTCAGGATTAGCGCTGGCCAAGTTTTTTAGAACCGGACGCAAGACACCCATAACAAGCAGCAGAATAAAAATACCCGCGGCTAATTGTTTGGCTAGATTTTGAACCCAAGACTGCTCCCAAATAGGTATAGAATCTGGGACAACTCGCGCTATTTTTGCGAAACTGTTATTTATTACTGTAACTCGATCGCCTCGGACCTCGTTAAAACCAACAGCATCTTTTACCAAGGTAGTAATCTGAGCCAGCTGTACTTCACTCCAAGGTTCTGGTGGAGTTTCATCCAAGCCTTTTAGATCATCTAGAACTACAGCCACTGAGATTCGGTTAATTGAAACAGGGTCGTGGTTGGTGTAACTAACCTGCCTACCCAACTCATAGTTACGAGTGGCTGTTTGGCGACGGTTACCGCTCGATATCTCTGCGGTTTGATTACCTACGTTTAGATTATCTGTTAAAACCCCGTCAGCCGGCGGTTGGTTTGTAAGCGCTCCAGGAATTCCGCCGCCAGATTCATCACCAGCCAAACGCTCGTCTAAAGTCTGTTCGCTCCTTAAAACTTGAGTCGATGGATCGTAGCTTTCGGCGGCTTGCTCTAGTTGAGTAAAATCGATATCAGCGGTAACCTCTGCTTGGAAACCATCGAATCCAACGATTGGACTTAGTATACCCCTCACCCGATCAACCAAACTCGCTTCAAATTTACGGGCATATTGAAATTGCTGATCAGCCATCTCTAAGCCGAAATTCATTTCTTCTTTTGATAATAGATTTCCCCGCTGATCCACAATTGTGACATCTTCGACACTTAGTTCTGGAATGCTTGAGGCAACTAAATTCGCAATAGCATCTATTTGTGTTTC
>JBLHTH010000051.1:0-18716 GCA_047627195.1 Pseudohongiellaceae bacterium
CTCGGCATCACCGTGGAGAAGCAGGACGTCCCCAGTTTTTATTTTAAAATCTCTTAAGCGGGTTCGATGGGGCGTACCGGAGCGCGACGCAGCAAGCAGGTTAACACTGTATTTTCTGTTGAAGCCTATTTCCTGAGGCGTTTGATTGACCACTTGAGATGATGCGGTTACCACCACCTCGGCGATCTGAGAGTCCTTAGAGTGCAGTATCTCATTACGTGCATTCTCAGCTGACAGCATTTGTAGGTTGTGTTTGCTGGCAAATTGATCAACTTCTTCCTGTGGCCCTTGGAGCATTAACAAATCGTTTACAGCCAGGCGATGTGTACGCCTTACAACCGACATTTTTTCCCGCTTATGAATAAGCGATATCAAATCCATTCGTTCCTCAACTAACTGATCCTTAAGTTCGCCAACAGACTGATCCAACAAAGCCGATTCGGCAGTTACTTTTAATTCAAACAAATACTTCTCGACGTCAAACAGTTCTAAACCTGCAGTTTGTTTCCGCACTTTGACCAACTTCCAGCCCACCGCCAGCATAAAGATAATACCGGCAAGAGCGATAGCCCCGCCCACCGGTGCGAAGGAAAACATGGTAAAGGCCTCCCCAGTGACATCTTGCCGGTAGTTGGCAATCAAAATATTAGGCGGCGTGCCTATTAAAGTCACCAGGCCCCCAAGAATCGAAGCAAACGACAGGGGCATAAGCACCGTCGCAGGTGCCCGACCCGCTTTTTGAGTAGACTGGATTGCTATTGGCATAAGTAGCGCCAAAGCCCCTACGTTGTTCATAAACATAGACAACACCGCTGCAAGAAACGTCAGTATGGCTATGTGAAGGAAAGGTTTATCTGCGACCGGATCGATCAAAGCTGAAACAAATTGCACAGCACCAGACTTTGTTAAACCGAAGCTAACTATAAGCACCAAGACTACGGTGATGGTTGCAGGATTTCCGAATCCTGTAAATAATTCCGATTGCGGGACAATGCCAAGTAAGCTAGCAGTGAACAGGGCTGCTAGCGCGACGAGGTCATAGCGCCACCGTCCCCATACAAGAAGCACAAGCAATGCGAATAGAATCCCCAGTAGCGCTCCTTGCTGAAAAGTCATTCCCCTATACGCCCTCTAAAATTTTAACTTCAAGCTCGCCAACACCGTCAATACCAGCTCGGATACAATCGCCAACCGAAACAGCATCGACACCACTAGGCGTGCCAGTAAAAATTAAATCGCCCGCCTTCAGTTCAAAGTAAGTTGACAGCTCAGCAATAATGCTAGGCACATCCCAAATCATGTCATCGGTATTAGCATCTTGTTTAATCACGTTATCTACCGACAGCCAAATTCTAGCTCTATCCACATGGCTGCACTGAGCCAATGGCTTAATAGCTGAAATTGGCGCTGATTGATCGAAGCCTTTTGCGATATCCCACGGCTGTCCTTTAGCCTTGCATTTCGCCTGCAGATCTCGACGGGTGAAGTCAATACCAACCCCGTAGCCAAAAATACAATCCTGAGCCTGTGCAGCAGTAAGCTTAAGCCCGCCTTGCTCTAGCGCCACTACCAATTCAGCCTCAAAGTGAAGACTAGCTGTGGCCATGGGATAATTCACTGGCGAATTATCAATGACAAGCGCATCGGAAGGCTTACTAAAAAATACCGGCTGGGTTTTTGACGGGTCGCCGCCCATCTCTCTTACGTGAGCACTGTAATTTTGGCCAACACAGTAAACTCGGCGAACAGGAAAAACAGCGGTTGTGCCAACTACAGGTACCGCTACTTGCTGGGCAGAGGCGAAAACGGTTTCCATAACAGCTCCTTATCTAACGCTGACAGCCAAGATCAACAATTAGATCTTCAGGCAAAGAATTATTCGAATTTGGAAAAAAATCGAGCCCACTCACTGCAGATATCTCAGCTAGAGAAAGACTATAGTCACAAAAGGTACTCTGAGGCTCAATAGCTGATGGAAACGCGAATGCCGCTAATCCATCGGTGCCCGCTATTACTTTGAAAAACAAAGCGGGCACCACGCCAATGCCATCTTCTAACTTATTTGAGTAAACCGGGCCGCTAATAACATGGAAGCTTGAGCCAGTTTGAGCAAGCTCATTAACGGCTTGGTCAAGGCGAGACCAAGCCCCTGTGCGCAGTGACGTCGGTAATAGGCTCATGTTGCTTAGATAATTTAACTCATCCCAATACGGCGTTCCAGCAAAGCTGGTCATCGGTACCAGCCTGCCCCGATCTTTCTCCAGCAACGTAACTTCATTAACCCTGTAGTCACGATCTTGAGAATTACTAAGATCCGCCTGCACGATAAGCGTCGACTGGCCGACCTCTGACTCGAGAACGCTTGCCACACGGGACAATTCATCTAAACGCCAATACCTAGGCAGCAAGGATGCCACTCCAACCGTTTCGGGCAGGACTCGATAGGTTACCCATTCGGCCAGTCCAGCGGGAGATATTGACGCAGCGTAAAGATGCCTAACAATGATCTCGCTTTGACCCGCTGACGCAGATATCAAATTACTAGCGGTACTGACTGGGCAGCCGTTTTTACAGTGAGCTATATGAATCTGCTCCGCAAAACACACACCCGCCAAAAGCACGCAGGCAACCAAACTAGCCCATTGGGTAAGGAATTTGCTTATGTACTTCATCGCATTGCTTCATTGTTTCGTCGCTAAGCTTTACATCAAGCGCAGCAAGAGAGTCTTCAAGTTGGTCAGCTGTTCTAGCACCAATAATAGTTGAAGCTACAAAGTCAAAATTCATACTCCAAGCCGTCGCCAAGGTTACTGGTGCTATTCCTGCTGACTGGGCAATTTCAAGATACTTTGCTGTCGAGGCTAGCGTGCCCTCATTGACAAAACGCTGCGCCATAGCTTGCTGGCGGGGGTTTGCATCATTGGTATAATCGCCGAATCTGCAATCGGTCGGCACGTTTTCCTGATTATACTTGCCGCTTAATACACCGCCGCCAATCGGCGAGTAAGGCAGGCAAGATACATTTTCTAGTCGGCAGACATTGGCCAACTCATCAAGAAAACGGCGGTTTAACAATGAGAAGTTGTTTTGAATTGAATGAAACTTAGCGAGGCCTTCATAATGCGCAACTGTATTAGCCTTGGTCAGACCGTAGGCGTTCTCGTTTGATGTACCTAGATAGCGAACTTTGCCCGATTGCACTAACCGGTCCAATGCCTCCATCGACTCTTCGATCGGAACAACCGTATCCGGCCAGTGAACTTGATACAAATCTATATAATCAACCTGTAAGCGTCTAAGACTGCCTTCAACCGCTTTTTCGATATGATGGCGATCAATAGCGGTTAGCCCATGGCGAACAGGCGGCACAAACCAGCCGGAGGCAGCTCCAGCTACTTTTGTTGCCAAAATCAAAGAATCCCGAGGCTTAGTTTGAATCCACTCACCAAAAATTTCTTCTGTGATGCCGAATGTTTCGGCCGTGGGCGGCACCGGGTAGACCTCTGCTGTATCGTAAAAGTTAATTCCGCGCTCGTATGCAGTATCTAAAATTCGAAAAGACTCAGCTTTATCACTCCAACTACCAAAGCTCATTGTTCCCATACATATAGGGGACACCCGCAAGCCACTCTTACCGATATAACGATGTTCCATAAACCACTTCCTTTTTTAAGACTTTACTAAAAGCATGATTTTACTAAACTGCTATTATTTTTCGCGTAAAACTAAGCTCGCGATATTAATCCAGCCTCAAGTATTTAAACCCTACAATGGCGGACAGCTGTCGCCTAAGTATCCACCACCGCCACAATAACCGGCGGCCTGCAATTGAATGCGAATACCGTCTGGGTCTGAGAAATAGACCTCTGGCGTTCCACCCTCGACACCCCCGCGCGCCGGCATGCGCATGCTAACCCAATGCATCAGTGGTTGCGTGTCACTTGCATCAATGCGCGCAGTCACCCCAAAATTACCTAGCTCCTCCAGTACACCTGCCACCGAAAAGTTCATCATATTAAAACACACATGATCAATTCGTCCTGCACTAGTCGGCGCGCCCACCTGAGCGCCCCCAACATACATCAAAAACTGCAAGCCATCACCGACGCCAATTACCGGAAAGTTCGGGCCTTGATAGGCTTGAAATTTCTTGCCAAAGGCTCTGCTATAGAAATCGTTTGCTCTGTCTTTATTTGCCACAAACGTTGTAAAGTGGCTCAAGTCGGTTAGCTGAAACAGTCCGGGGTAAGGACTCGATTCGCTTGCGTCACATACATTGCCTAACGCTCCACGACCACCGCAGTGATCATCAGGTCCTAACTGATAGGTGATTCCCTCCACGTCCTGAAAAAACAGCTCGCGGGTACCGGAGGGCTCACCTCCAGAGTTTGGTAGACGCACAGTTTGCCAATACCCCATAGCATGTTCCAAATGCCCGCTGCCGCCGCTTGGCTCACTAGTTTCAAATATGCCAAAATGTGCCAGCTGTGTTTGTGCGTTGCTAACTGAAAAATTTTCCACGCTTAAGCCGATATGGCTGATGCCAGGTTGCTCACCGGATTCTACGTGACGAATGGAGAAAAACCTTGGCCCCGGCCCTATTTGCAAGCAGACAGCTTCTCCTTGACGAGAAAGGATCGCTGCGCCAAAAATACGCTGGTAGAAATCTACCGATGCCTCTACGTCACTTACTCTAAGGCCGAAGCTATGCAGTTTTCTGACGGCTATCGGTGTGTTTGGGGACTGTGCCGCCAATAACGCCGGTGCTGCCGTTAACAATGCCAGTGAGCCTAGAAGAAGGCGTTTTCTTTCATCGCAAACTTGAATTTCTTTCGAACTCAGCTTGTCCATAACTAAGCTTAAATTAGTTGGATAGATTTTTTTCAACTGGTTTGCTCCGATAGTTCTGCAGCGATGCTTCTACATTAACAGTTTTATACTGTTCGTTTAAATGAAAGGCCATGATGCCTTCAGCAGCAAGAGAATTAAAAATCAGGACCTGACAGGCATCTCTTCGACATCGAATCCGTCTGCCTGCCACTTTGTCATGCCCCCATCCATATGAGACACGCCTTCCACGCCCATTCTATGGAGTGAATGAGCCGCTAGCGCTGAGCGCCATCCTTTGTTACAAAAAAGCACTATCTCCGTCGCATCATCAAAGTCAGATTTGTAATAAGGGCTATCCGGGTCAATCCAGAACTCCAGCATGCCACGAGGAATATGTAGTGTGTTTGGGATACGTCCTTCGCGCTTAAGCTCTCGAATATCACGCAGATCAATTAATATAACTCCCGCCTGTCCTCTCTTAGCTTGAACCTCAACAGTCGAGAGAGTCGTAATATACTCTTGAGCTTCAGCAACTAATTGCTCTACACCTTTTTTAATTTTCATAAGTTCCCTTGATTAGCCTACCTCATTACATGGCGGGCCTTAGTGATAGCACAGGCACAGACTGTATAAACGACTTGGCCGGTGACAAGCTCCATTATTATTAGTGACAGTTAAGCGGTGTATTCGGGCACCGCTTTTAAAGATTTTTTTGGAAACTTATTTTAAAGATTGTTGTTTGATGCTATGTCCCACAGCACACTTATTCGAACTTCCTTGAAGCCAAAGGCTAGACTATGAACGACCGCGACTTCCATTTATTTATACGCGCTAAACGTCAAATACAGCGGGAAGCTTCTTGGCGGTCGTTCTAATTATTTAGATTGGCATTCGCTGCCGTTCTACGTCTATTTGGTATTGAACTTCCAGTTCTCTATTTATTACTATTGGTTATGTTTCCAATTTCTTTGCTGCTGACATCAGACTTAGCCACTAATATTGGCACAGTGTCGAAAAAAGATTTAGTTCGCCTCATAAAAGGTCAACTGCACAACGACACAGACGCGCTTACTCGCTACGCTCAAGCAAAAGAGCGTCATTAGGCAAGCGTGCCTTTCTGAGTAACAAACAAATGTCTACACCCTATACCTAGCGCCAAGAAAACCAGCGCTATCGCCAGCAGTAAAAGCTGACTTAAGCCGAAAAGACCTCCCGCCGGCAGCGCCAGTGTTAAGCCCGATATCCCGATACAGGTTCTGCCGAAAATTGCGGCTATTCCATACCCCAGATCCCCTAGCCCAATGAGATAACCTTGCAGGGCGGCTGACACTAATGCCACGCCCACTATCGCTGTAGAAAACGCCTGCAGATTCTCCAGCACTGTGCCCTGCAAAAGTAGCGCTGGGTTCAGAACAAAGAAAAATGGCACAAAGTATATAATCGCACCTAGTCGCATCGCCGCAAAACCCGCCTTCATTGGCGAAACATTGGCAACAGAGGCCGCCGCGAATGCCGCTAGGGCAACCGGTGGTGTAATGAAACTTAACATACCCCAATACATCACGAACATGTGGCTGGCCAGCGGATCTAAACCGGCATTGGTGAGCGCCGGAACCAGCACAATCGCCAAAAAAATATAAGCGGCTGTTACAGTCATTCCTATACCCAGAATAAAACTTGTTAAGGCTCCCATGAACAGCAAGACCAACACATTATCACCAGCGAGATAAACCAAATCATTCGCAATGGTTCCGGCTATTCCGGTCACGGCAAGACCACCAATTATCAATCCAATGGCAGCGAGAATGCCTGCCAACTCAGCCAACAGCTGCCCCATCATTGCAACCAGCTGCATGAATTTTTTAATGTCTAAACGATGGCTAGTAAATTGATTAATAACAAGCAGTAAACCCGTGGCATAAAAAGGCGCAACGGCTTCTCTTTGCATGAAAACTAACATCCAGATAAGGGAGATGAAAACACCGATAAAATACCAGCCTTCCTTGAATACTTTGCCCAGCTTTGGTAGCTCTGCTTTAGGCAGTCCAGCCAGCTTGTGGCGCGCTGCATAAGCATCGATTTGCATGTATAAACCAAAAAAATACAGCAGCGATGGCACTATTGCCGCTACCGCGACAGCGGCATAACTAATATTCAAAAAACTCGCCATAACAAAAGCGGTCGCACCCATTATAGGTGGCATAAAAACGCCGCCTGTAGAAGCACAGGCTTCGACACCGGCAGCATATTCTTTGCTAAAGCCAACTCTGCGCATTGCCGGAATTGATAAAGGCCCAGTGGTGAGAACATTGCTTATCGGCCCTCCACTCATGGACCCCATCAGGCCAGAGGAAAAAATAGAAACTTTCGCCGGCCCGCCCCGCAAATGACCGAGCAGTGCAAATGCCAGATTGATAAAGAAAGGACCCCCGCCGGTAAATTGCAGTGATACACCAAAAATGAGAAAGCCAAAAACCAACTGCGCGAACACACGCATCGGAATCCCGAATAGGCTCTCCTCCCCTAGCACATGGAAAATAGCCGCCTCAGGTAGCGATATGCTCAGCGCCGCAATAACGTCTGGCAAAGTATCAGCGAAAGTTGGGTAGAGAGAGAACACGGCAACGATACAAAACACCGGCCAACCGCCAGCCCTTCGGCCGGCCTCCAAAACGATAGCCCACGTCAACATTGCAAGCCAAACACCTACCGGCGGCGCCGCATATTCCCATGCCTCAAGCACGATTCTCTCGGCATAGTAAGCGAAATAAGAAAAGATCCCAGCGATGAGCAACATAATCACGATGTCATACCATGGCACGTGGGCCTTACTGTGCTGGCTACCGGGAAACACAATAAAAACCATCGACAGCATTACACCTGTAATCAAATACATGTAACGGCTATCCAGCATTACATAGTCAACAAAAAAGCCAAGGTTGAATATTTGATTTACCGCTAAGGCAATCGCTAAGCCTGTCAAACACGCCATGAAATAACGCCAGCGTTCAGAGAAGGTACGGTACCTTACTCGCAGGGTATCCGGGGTGATCGAATTATCAGAATCCCCTGAAGCATCATTTTTTGAATCTAAGTAAAAATCTGACATTTATAAACCTTGCCCTAGAGTAATCAAATTTGCCTGAGTTAGCGCCTTCTCACGCACCACAAGCCATCCCTTCTGGAACTCATCATAGTCTTCAGGCGCACTTGCGACGAAACTGGACCAAGCTAACGCTAACACCGCCTGGCGCTCTAGATTGCTTTCGTTCTGCTTCTGCGCTGCATCGTCCCAAGCACCTATTTCCCTGTAATAACGAATGGCACCCGGATGAAAAGGGATAAAAGCCTGATTAAACTTCTGCCGCTCCAGCGTCCAGCCTGTAGCCCCAGGTGCGTTGTTTTTATAATCATCAAAGTGAAGGTGCATGATTTTGACAATACTATAAACCCAAGCATCGTTAGATGTGTCTAAGCCGATCAGAAGCGGATAGGCAGAAGAAAACACTTCTAGACCTTCTTCAGGCAGAGTAGGCCCTTCATAGGCAATATGGGGCACATACCAAGGCAAGCGCGATCGCACTCGTGCGACTGCCTCTAAGTTGTCATGTGGCAAACTAGGAAAAGTGAGCCCTCTGGGTGAGGCTTCTATTCTTAAAAATGGTGGTGAATTACAGGCGCCTCCAGCAACATCCGCTCGGTTATTCAATACCGCGTCGATGGATGCGTTGTAACCTCCAACTTCTACCGGCGTTACATCGTCCCAAGTCAGCTCGCCATAGGAAAGTAATGCAGCCATTGCATTATTCAGCGAAGGAGCTCCTTGCACGAATGTGACACGCTTGCCCCTAATATCGGCTATTTGCTCTATTCCAGCATCGGTGGCGGTCGCGAAAGTAAAAGAGCAGCTATCTGAATAATTCGACATAAGGGCGCGAATTGGCTGTGGTCCCCATATTTTAGAGGCAAAATTCAGGATGCCCTCTTGAGCATAAACAGCCTCCGAACCACCCGCTGAAAAATGGACACGACCACCTCGCAAGGTAGCTAAGCGAGACACGTCATTGCGAGCAGGAATAACACGTAAGTTCACTTTGTATTGGCGCTGAAGAATATTGCCTATGGCCACAGCCTGACTGTAGCCACCTGTGCCTGTAGGGTAGGCTGACCACGCAATAGTTTTCGGAAGGTCGATACCCTCTGCTAAGCGACCTGCCAACTGGGCAGAACTTGGAACTGAAAAAGTCGCGGCCACAGCGATAGTGAATACGCCGAGGCTATTTCTCATTAAACGATTATTGGTTGCAGAGATAAAAGGCAAAATAGAGATCATAATCAGCAACTGCTCTTTGGAAGTTTGACGCAGCATAACCTAGCACTGGACGCGGTAACAATGCACCCTGAATGCGCCAGATGGGAGCAAATTTAGGAAATAGGAAAAAAAATAGAATAGAAACAGGATAGGAGTATCTACTAATTTCGCGTGCGCCCCCACAGCAACCACTTTTCGTGGAGGCCAAAGTCGACGCTTAAATCGGCACTTAAGTGATAGTTAAAACCTCGATTAAGGCAGCGACGGCCCTTAATGAAAGGCTCGAAGCTAAAACTAGCTTCTAAAGACTTCTTTGAGACGTTATCACACGCTACGCCTTAATTTGGTTTGGTTTAGTTCGGTTTTGCTAAGTTTACTCTCCAACGCAATCAGTCATATACTGTCCACAAGATAAGCCATTAAAGACCTGCGCGTCTAATTCAGTAAAATAATAGGGTATCTATCATGAAGAAACTTGCCACTAATGCAGTTGCACTGCTTTGCTTGAGCGCTCTTCTTGCTTCCTGCGGCCAAGAAGAAGCACCAATGCCAGAGCTTAGTTTCGAAGAATCTTTACAAAAGCAGCTCATTGAAGCTAAAGCCGGCGACGTCATCGACATTCCGGCTGGGGTTCATGAAATCACTCGCAGCCTGTCTCTGAATGTATCGGGTGTCACTATTAGAGGCGCAGGTATCGATGCATCCGTTCTCTCTTTCACAAATCAAATTCAAGGTGCAGAAGGGCTTTTGGTCAGCGCCAACGATTTTGTCATTGAAGATCTCGCTATTGAAGATACCGTAGGAGACGCTATTAAGATAAACCAGAGCCGCAATGTTGTGATTCGCAACGTGAGGACTGAATGGACAGGTGGCCCTCTTTCTACTAACGGCGCCTATGGCATTTATCCCGTACAATCACAAAATATCCTGATCGAAGGCGCTGTCGCAATAGGTGCATCCGACGCTGGAATTTATGTGGGCCAATCCGAGCAAATTATTGTCCGCAACTCACGTGCTGAATATAACGTTGCAGGAATTGAAATTGAAAACTCTACTTTTGCTGATGTCTACGATAATGTAGCGACAAACAATACTGGCGGAATCCTAGTTTTTGATTTGCCAAACATACCTGTCCAAGGCGGACGCAACACACGTATTTTTAACAACCAAATCATCAACAATAATGTCGATAATTTCGCACCTGTGGGAAATATTGTTGCCAGCGTACCCGCAGGCACCGGCCTAATGGTTATGGCCAATGACAGCATTGAGGTGTTCGGCAACGAGTTTACTAACAACCAGACTGCTAGCGTGTTAATCGTGAGCTATTTACTCGGCGGGCGCACTACCGACGATCTAAATTACGACCCCTACCCAGAAGCTATCTTTATTCATGATAACCAGTATGTGGGTGGTGGTAATGCACCGGACTCAGAGCCACTTAAAATGTTGCAAGCGGCAACCGGCCAAGCAATTCCTGACATCGTTTGGGATGGTATGGTGTTAGGGGAAAAAACACCACAGCAAATTTTATGTATCCAAGAAACTCCCACCCCAACATTTGTAAACCTAGACGCCAGCAACGATTTTGCTGCACCTTCATTTGATGGCAGCGTTCATAGCTGTTCATTGCCAAGCTTATCTGCCATCACACTTAGTTCGGCGCAGTTATAGTGTATTCAGCTTTAGCTAGAATAACTATTTCACTCATCATAATAGTTGGTGTTGCTAGCTGCACGGAAACGAAACCGGTATATCACGCCGATGGCAGCCCCGCTCGGCTATCCCAGTGGAATCAGCTTGCATTGCAAGGCTCGGTATTGACACCCAACGGATCAACCGAAGTCTATTTGCCCGCCAACCAGCTATTCACAGACTATGCTCATAAGCTGCGCACTGCGTGGATACCTGCGGGGGAGTCTGCCAAGCTAATTAACGAGGAAATTGTCTATCCCGCTGGCACTGTTTTGACCAAGACGTTCTACTATCCTAAAAATCAAAAAGGCACACTGCTTAAGGTTGCCGATAAAACATTATTAGAGGTTGATACTCAAAACAATCAGCTAATTGAAACCCGAGTATTAGTAAAACGAGACGCTGGCTGGGATGCCCTGCCCTATGTTTGGAATGATGAACAAACCGAAGCATTCCTTCGGGTAGCCGGTGCCAGCAAAGCGATAAGTCTAAAAACTGAAACTGACGGAAACTTAGATTTTGTTTATTTCGTGCCCAACGGTAATCAGTGCTCTGGCTGTCATGTTACCTCCCACCCAGATGGTGGCATGCATCCTCTTGGCGCGGTAGCAAAACAGCTCCATGCAAAACGCAGCCCTACCGATAGCGCTTTACAATCAGACCTGTTTGTTGCCAAAGGTTGGCTAGATCAAACTTTGGATCAGCCTGCCACCGCTGCTTGGCGTGACGCGTCTCTCTCTGCCGAAGAGCGAGCGGTGGCTTATATGAACATGCAATGCGGACACTGCCACAATCCAGAAGGAGCAGCTGATACTTCAGCCTTATTATTGGATGGATCGCATACTTCCCCTGTTGGCCGCGGCATATGTAAACCACCTATCGCAGCTGGCGGCGGAACCGGGAATTTAAAGTACGGAATAGTTCCTGGAGCACCGGAACAGTCTATCCTGTTGTACCGAATGGCATCCGATAAACCAGATGAAATGATGCCAGAATTGGGTCGCTCTCTAGTTCATCGAGAAGGGCTTAAATTAATGCGTGATTGGATCGACAGCTTATCCGGCGACTGTGGTTAAACTCAGCGCCAAATTTCATAAGGCGATACGAATTATCATATTGAACCTGCTTCTAGCAAGGTAACGCACCGGATCGTAGCAAGGTAACGCACCGGATCGGCGGCCGCTGACAATCTCTGCATTGATGTGTCCCTAGCGCGCGGGGACACCAGTTCAAACTAGGATTAAGCCCCCATCCTTAGTCTCCGAACAGATTTTGAAAATGTTCGCCCTCTTTACTGTTACCGCCCGGCTAGCCTTAAACCCTGAACGTTAAAGGCCTGAACTTCTTTTAAACAAAAAAGCCGTATCGATTAGCGGGCCTGTTTACGCTGCAGCCTGTAACGTATCTGAACTCATCATTGCATTCCAAAGAGCTCTTGAAGAAATAATCTGCAAAGCTAATACCACATTAGCGAATACAATGGCCAAGAGCGCAACCCAGTTTGGACCACCAAGCGCCGTAAACATCATCCCGAACATAACGAGTATTGAGATGATTAAGAGGGGCCAAGTGAAGTTTTTCAATGTCGCAGGACTTCGGCTTTTAAAAAATAGGTCGTTCTCTTTGTTGGCTCGTGCACGCTTAAAAGTAATATGAGCCATCCAATTTCCAACAAGGAAGATTGAAGCTAAATTATATAACCACATAGCATTAAAAGTTGGTGATATTATCGATACCATCATGAATTGCTGAATTCCCAATACGAAAGGAATAATAGAATCTCGCAAAGAAGGGCGCCAAGTAAAACCCATGACTATAGTTGAATACATAACCCATATTTGCAAAATTCCCATCAACGACACACTCAGCATACCCCAGCCCACTAATGCTGCAGCATCAAAATACCAGAGGAATTCGCTCTCGATTATCTTCGACCACAGCAACTCCAAAGCCAATGCTTGAATTATGCTGATAAGTGTAAGGAGTACTATTGGAAACTGGCGTTGAGCACGTTCTCGCATATTGTTCATGCTATCGGTTATCCCTATTTAATTATTTTTTCCAGCTTGAGTTCTACGCCTGTTGGCTGAAGTCCATTGTTAAGTATCGGACTCTTTTTTCAACGCTTTATTCAAACATTTACTCTACTTTGAAATTGAAGTACCGATCTAGGTAAGGCTCTTCATCTAGGGTAAAGTGCCACCACTCTTCTATTAGCGGCCTGAACCCTGCCCGGATCATTACATCGGCCAAGTAATCTCTATTGGCACGCTGCGTCTGCGATACTTGATCATTTGACGGCCAAGATAAAGGATCAAAGAAATCCCAAGACGTGCCCATATCTAGCTCTGCATTATCGGTAAGGGTAACAAGTGTTAAATCTACCGTTGAGCCCCGAGAATGCCCCGAGCGAGAAGCTATGTAACCGTCTCTAAACAAGTTCTCTTTGTTCACATGAGGGTAATATTTGACCTTCATCCGAGCATCACCCAAATCCTCAGCCCAGCGCACAAAATGGTCTACTGCTTGCTGCGGTCTGTAGGCATCAAAAACCTTCAGCCCCAAACCTTGCGTCTTAAGCTTTTTCTGGACCGTAAGTAAGGCCGCGGCAGCCTCTCGTGTCATATAAATTTTTTCAGCGGCATAGCCATCCACTCGCGCACCCACAAAATTATCTGTGCCCAAATAACGAACATCAACCTCAAGAGCCTGGCCATTGCGCATCATAAAATCGGCTAGGTTGACAAACCCGAGGCCAGCAGGAGTATTTGCGGGAATTAAACTGCCACAAGCGGTCAGGGTCAATAAGGCCGTAATAATCAGAATAAGCGCCCGAGAGGCAACTGCAAACTCTAAGGCCAGCGCAATACTCCGTTTTACTAGCTGATTTAGCTTTGGACCCTGAATTAAGGCAAGACCCGAGCATAGACCTGAGCCAACACCTCGAAAAACTAGCAAATTATGTATGTATCTCATCTTAAAGCAGTTTAGTCGATCCGATGCCAGAAAACATGGTCTATGCTGTGTTTTAGGATTAGAATGTTACAGATCAATATTTTGGATTTGCAGGCGCTTTGCATTTAGCTATCAGCGTCTGCTTTAGAGGAAAGAAATCATGATTCGACGCGCTCTACTTATTCTTTCAAGCTGTGCCCTGATGGTAGTTGCATCGGTATCCACCGCGCAATCAGACGTATACCGCTCTATGTTGTACGACTTTAACGTTACGCCTGTCGCTGAAGGACTGGAAGTGCCCTGGTCTATGGCCTGGCTGCCGAATGGAGATATGTTGGTCACTGAACGTCCTGGACGTCTTCGCATAGTTCGTAACGGCACTTTACTTGCTGCGCCGGTCGAAGGTGTGCCTGAAGTTCTGCATAAAGGCCAAGGCGGATTGTTTGATGTGGTGCCACATCCGGAATTTGCTTCCAATAACTTGATTTACTTAAGCTTTGCCAAGCCTTTAGGCGACGGATCTACTACAGCGGTAGTGCGCGGTAAGTTTGAGAACGACCGCATAAGTGATTTAGAAACTATTTTCCAAGCCGACAGTGAAGGTCAAAATGGCCATTACGGGGCCCGCATGGCATTTGATGGGAAGGGTTATCTCTACATATCCACCGGTGATCGCCAAGCGCCTCCTTCTGGAGACCTAGCGACACATCAGGCTCAGGACCTTTCCAATCATGCTGGCACGATAGTCAGATTACATGACGATGGTCGCGTGCCTAGCGACAACCCCTTTATTGGACGTCGAGACGCCCTGCCAGAAATTTATAGCTACGGACATCGTAATCCTCAGTCTCTTGCTGTTCACCCTATGACCGGAGATGTCTGGGCTGGTGAGCACGGCCCACAAGGCGGTGATGAATTAAACATTGTCGCTCCAGGCGTCAATTTCGGCTGGCCGGTAATTGGGTTTGGTGTGAACTACGGCCTTGGTACCCCAATTCACTCCTCACAGCAACAAGCCGATATGGAAGGTCCAAAGCATTATTGGGTTCCTTCAATTGCCACATCAGGCCTTATGATTTACTCAGGGGATTTATTTCCTAACTGGAAAGGGGATATTTTTGTTGGCGGCCTAAGAGGCCAATTACTTGCTCGAGTTGACATCAGTGACGATGGCAAAACAGCCATGATGGATGAATCTTTAATGGTTGGCATTGGCCGTATTCGTGACGTTCGACAAGGACCAGACGGCGCCGTCTATCTTGCTACTGAAAACAAGGGTGTGCTTAGACTAACTCCAAGCGATTAATTCTTATACTGCTCTAATAGAAAGCTCACTTAGGTGGGCTTTTTTGGTTATGGTCTCAAATTAGTTTATCTAAATTAATTAAATCCAGCGGGCACAACATTCTGCAGGTATCGGGGCAGGCACGGGAGCCAAGCAATGAAAACAATTGGAATGTTAGGGGGAATGAGCTGGGAATCTACGGTCAGCTACTACCAGCTCCTCAATTCTGGCGTTAAAAAAGCCTATGGCGGTCTACACTCAGCAAAAATCGCCATGGTCAGCGTCGATTTCGAAGAGATTGAAAAAATGCAGCGTGCGGGCGACTGGGCTGCAGCTGCGGCATCTTTGTCAGCGGCAGCACAGTCTATAGAGGCTGCAGGAGCTGATTTTCTGCTTATTTGTACAAACACCATGCACAAAGTCGCGCCGGAAATTGAAGCTTCGATAGCAATCCCGTTACTGCATATCGCGGACACCACCGGTGACAAGCTGATCCGTGATGGCCATAAAAAAATCGGTTTACTTGGCACCGCCTTCACGATGGAACAAGAATTTTATAAAGGCAGGCTAAGCGACAAATATTCAATCGAAGTGCTAACCCCAAACTTAAACGACCGCAAGATTGTTCACGACATTATTTACCAAGAACTGTGTTTAGGAATCCTCTTGGATGACTCTAGGACGCAGTACTTACGAGTCATTGACGACTTAAAATCTCAGGGCGCCGAAGCAATCGTTCTAGGTTGCACTGAAATTCCACTGCTGGTTCACCAAAACCATACGCCCGTCCCGTTATACGACACTACTTCTATTCATGCTGCAGCGGCAGTCGCATTAGCCATCGCTCCTTCCACCGACTGATTATAGGCTTAAGCCGCCTACCTGCCGGTGACTGGAAACGTAAGCAATACCGGTAGTTTTTGCACTTTTACAAGCCTGCCCTTCTATAAAAGAACATCTATCGCGCACCCTTTTCCGTTCCTACGGTCCAATCTCAGCCCTGAGGGAATATGCATACCCTCGTCACCTTAAGTTGGCGGCAAAAAGCACAGGGCCTTTGATGGTGCAAATCCATGTTCCTAGAAGATAGCGTTATCTCTCCCGATTAAGAAATTAAGTAAAGACAAGCTCCGCTGTTTGTCAAAATTCAGGCAAAAAAAAGGCTGACATAAGTCAGCCTAAAGCCTCTAGGGTAAACTGGAGATATATTACTTAGGTAAAATCACTTTATCGATAATGTGGATTACACCATTGCTGGTTTTAATATCTGCTGTCACAACAGTAGCATCGTCAATTTTGACACCCATTGTTGCATCAATTGAAACTTCGCTGCCTTGGACTGTAGCAACCATAAGTTTCTTACCCGCTATGTCGCCTGACATAACAGCACCTGGAATTACATGATAAGTTAGTACGGCAACTAGCTGATCTTTGTTTTCTGGCTTCAGTAAATCAGCTACTGTGCCTTCTGGTAAAGCTGCAAATGCTGCATCTGTAGGTGCGAAAACAGTAAATGGTCCTTCACCTTTTAAAGTTTCTACCAAGCCCGCCGCCTGTACTGCAGCCACCAAGGTCTCGAATTGACCCGCAGCGATCGCCGTGTCAACGATATCTTGAGCTCTAACCAACGATGAACTAAAAGCTATAGGAAAAATGGCAACTAGTGCGAAAGCAAAACGTCTTATGTTTAACATAAAAAACCCCAATTATTTGATGAAAAAAAATAGTAAATAGATATTTGATAGCGCTAGTGTATACGGGGGAAAATATTTTACGGATCACAAAAAAAGAAACTTGTTTATAAATAACCTAAGCGCATCTTTTGCTAGAAGTTATTACCGTTTAAACTGATCCAAAGGCTCCAAAATAGCGTAGATTATTGAGACGGATATCGGACCTATAGCAGACCACTTGCACCACGGCCATTCAAAAGCTCACTCAGAGAGGACAATAATGCACTCGCTCAGAAAGTTTATATTAGCGACAGCCTTCTTAACGACGAGCATAAATGCTGTGGCAATAGAATCTCCCAAGTACACGGTCTTGCACGCCGAGGATAAAATAGAATATCGCCTTTACAATGGGTACATTGTAGCCGAAACCATAGTCACTAATAAAAATAGTTACGGCCAAGCCGCGACTAGCGGTTTTCTGAGCTTGTTCGACTATATTAGCGGAGAGAATGTAAGCAAGACCGCAATTGATATGACCGCTCCAGTAAAACAAACCCCGCAGACGGAAGTCGAAAGTGAAAAAATTGCTATGACATCGCCTGTTCAGCAGAGCAGAAGTGATCTTGGCTGGGCCGTGGCCTTTATGCTCCCAAGTAAATTCAATATAAATACAGCGCCAGTTCCAAGCAACGAAGACATTTCATTAAGAGAAATCCCACCAAGATTAATGGCCGTAATCCGATATTCAGGACGGTGGACACAAAGAAATTTTGACAAGCAATCGCAGTTGTTAAAGTCAGCCGTCCAAAAGCGAGAGATTGAAATAATATCTGCAGCGGAATCTGCCGTGTATAATCCTCCTTTTATGCCGCCTTTCATGCGGCGTAACGAAGTCATGTTTGAAGTTAACGGCCACCCCGGCGGCGATCCCGCCGCCATAGAAAAATAGACAGACAAACCGAATCCCCAGAACAACGAGACCTCCAAATGCCTATCAGTCAAAAGAACATTCTCATAACAGGCGCCTCTGGAATGATTGGCAAAGCGTTAACTAAGTCTTTATCAGCGTCCGGCTACCGAGTTTATCCTCTACTGCGCAATAGCCGCCTTGACGGCTCCTTTTACTATGACGAGCAAGCCGGAGCTGTGCACTTAGACCCAAAAATACCCCTCTATGCGGTCATTAATCTTGCTGGCGCCAACATCTCAGACACACGCTGGAACGATGCACGAAAAGAAGAGATCATTTCGAGCCGAGAGTTATTAACCAAGGCTTTGAGTGAAAGCCTTGCTAAATTGAGCAAAAAACCTGCAGTCTATCTGTCCGGTTCTGCTATCGGATATTACGGTCCCACTCCCACAAGCTATGCCACTGAGGCTAGTGCCGCCGGCACTGACTTTCTTGCGGAAGTTGCTAAGCGCTGGGAAAGCGCTACATCGACCGCTATCTCCTCAGGAATCCGTACCATTCATATGCGCTTTGGTATTGTTCTTAGCGTCACTGGCGGCGTACTGAAAAATTTCCTTTTACCAATGCGCCTAGCTGTTGTCGGGGCTATTGGCAGTGGGCAGCAAAAAATAAGCTGGATGAGTATTCACGACGTTGTGCGCTTAATCGAGCTAGGTTTAGCCGATGAAAAATTAAGAGGTCCTATTAATTTCGTCTCCAATAGCGCCGCCACAAGTGACGAATTCTCGCAAGCCTTGAGCAGTGCCAGTGGCCGTTTTCGTTTACCAAAAATACCGGCGCCTGTTGCGAGACTTATGTTCGGAGAAATGGCCGACGCGGCATTACTCGCAAGTAGCGACGTTCGATCAACAAAACACGATGAAATGGTGTTTGAACTGCAACATCCTAATTTGGAAGCTGCTTTAAAACATCTTCTAGATACCAACACCTAAAGCGCGTATCTAGGAACAAGCTAAAAACAATTATTATTTAAGTACCAGTGGCGAATACCCAATC
>JBLHTH010000052.1:0-18417 GCA_047627195.1 Pseudohongiellaceae bacterium
ATTGCAATATCTGCTCATTAAACGGTTCGTGCGAGCCATAAAGGAAGCAAAACCTATTAGCACCCGTGTTCATGCCTGTATTTGTAGCAGTTGGTACCGCATGCTCCGCGAGGCGAATACCACCTAATACATTGCCGTATTCATCTCTGGCAAATTCAAGTTCTGGCATCATCCTAGAGACCTGCAAGGGCTCCCCAATAGGAGGAGCGATGTCCTCTTTCACCCACATGACAAGATGATCAAAGGCAGCATCCATGACATCTCGGAATGGGACAGTACTGTATGCCGGCAGCTCACAGCCCGACATTCTAGGGGTGACACCATCCAGGGCTAGTCCGTCTCTTAAACGGCCGACTTTTCCGTACTCAATTTCAAAAGGCACATCAACATGAGATGTTCCCGCCACCTCCCACTGCCTAAAGGTTTCAGTGTTGGGCTGGGGCATTGCTGCTCTTCGCGACATATCTGTCTCAGCCATTATTTTGAAAATTTTGACGTCTTGGTCATCGCGAATTCTGCCTCCACCACCATGCACCATAACGCCGTCATAAATAGGCTCCAAAGGATGAATATTGTTCAGGTAAACCGCTAAGCGAGATGCTGATTGTGAATGTCCTGTTGCTAAAATTTGTTCGGCTTTCAGCCCACTCAAAATATCAACCGAATTACCTGATGTTTCACCAGTTCTGTTTATTGCTTTGCCAACGCTTGAAAAAATATCATAAGAAAGCTCGTCTCGTGTCGCCGTCCCATCATGGGTCACATCGAGACTTGAGTATCTGCGTGAACTCCAAGCCTTCATGGTATCAATGCCCATTTGCTGAGCCGAAACTGCTACATAAGCATAGCCATTTCGAATGAAATGCTCACCGGACTGCCACCAGTCAATATCCTTATCTGGCCCACCCGTAACGTTAATCCACTCTACTACCACGACACCATTGAACTTCGATGCAGACACTGGCCGACGAACGATCAAACGCGTTTTATAGCGCTGACCAGAATCAACAACGACTGAATTCTCCATCTCAGAACTAGAATATCGGTTAGCCAAACCTTCGATGAAATACTCTTCCTCAAGATAGCCTCGACTCGTTAGCTCGATAGCCGATGCGCTATAAATCGTGTCCAAAGAGGGGTGGCCCGCTGGATCAATAGGAATTGGCCCATTGATAACAGCATCGGGAACAGCAGCTGATAGCGCTCCACTAAACAAAATCGGCAGCGCTAGATGAAGTGCTGCTGCGCTTAATTGCGATCGACCTATTTTGATCATGTTCTTGTAATTCCTATTCTGGGCTCCCTTTCTAGAGACGCTCACCCGCGAATACTACTGCCAACTACGAACCAATTCATCATAATCGATGGTAATCGGACTAGGTTTCTCATTCGCTAATTTCTGTTTCGGTGCTCCAGGCTGTGCAAACCAATACTCACGACTTTGCCTATCGTTTAATTTAGGACCGCACTCTCCCAAAACATCGGCACGCTCTAATCTCTGCATCAGCCTTTCTTGTGCAACGGCCAATGCTGTCATTGCTTGCTGGGGCGATTTTGCACCAGATGCTGCATCACCTATATTCTGCCACCACAGCTGAGCCAACCGGGGATAGTCAGGAACATTGGTGCCAGTAGGCGTCCACTGTACTCTTGCTGGAGAGCGATAAAACTCTACCAGACCGCCTAACTCCGCAGAACGCTCAGTGAAGCTTTCATGGCGTATGTCTGAATCTCGTATAACGGTTAGTCCAACATGGCTTTTCTTAAGAGACACCGTTTTCGAAGTAACAAACTGGGCGTAAAGCCACGCCGCTTTGGCCCGATCGGTAGGGGTAGAGTTCATTAATGTCCAAGCACCTGTATCTTGATACCCTAATTTTTGTCCTTCTTCCCAATAAGCCCCGTGAGGAGAAGGTGCCATTCGCCATTTTGGCGTGCCGTCTTCGTTCATAACAGGCAGCCCAGGCCTAACCATGTCGGCTGTGAACGTCGTATACCAAAATATCTGCTGAGCAATACTACCTTGAGCTGGCACCGGCCCGGCCTCGCTAAACACCATTCCAGCAGCCTCAGGTGGTGCATAATTTCGTAGCCATTCGATGTATTTCGTCACTGAGTAAACGGCGGCAGGGCCATCGGTAGCACCACCTCTCTCTACGGTGGATCCCACTGGACTGCAGCCTTCTACACGAATACCCCATTCATCTACCGGCAGGCCGTTAGGAATGCCCGCATCTCCTGCACCCGCCATAGAAAGCCAAGCATCGGTAAAGCGCCAACCTAGAGAGGGATCTTTCTTACCATAGTCCATATGACCATAAACTCGCTGGCCATCGATTTCGCCTACATCATTAGTAAAAAAGTCAGCGATATCCTCGTAGGCCGACCAGTTAACAGGAACACCCAATTCATATCCGTATTTATCCAGAAACTGCTGCTTTATCGCCGGATCAGTGAACCAGTCATACCGAAACCAATAGAGGTTAGCGAACTGTTGGCTAGGCAATTGATAAATTTTGCCATCCGGCCCCGTAGTAAATGGTAAGCCTATAAAATCTTCCAAATCCAATGTTGGGGATGTGACGTCTGCCCCCTCTGCGGCCATCCAATCGGTTAAGTTACGGACCTGCTGATATCGAAAGTGGGTTCCAATTAGATCGGAGTCATTGACATAGGCGTCGTAAATATTTTCACCGGACTGCATCTGAGTCTGCAGCTTCTCAACCACATCACCTTCGCCGATAAGGTCGTGTGTGACTTTTATGCCAGTAATCTCGGCAAAGGCTTTAGCAAGAGTTTGCGACTCATATTCATGCGTTGTAATCGTCTCTGATACTACTTTGATTTCCATTCCCACAAAGGGCTTCGCAGCCTCTACAAACCAAGCCATTTCGGCTATCTGCTGCTCCTGGCTGAGCGTTGAAGGCTGAAATTCTGGCAGCCATTGGCTGACATCATCGATATCTGCATAGGCATTAACTGCAGCTGCCATAAATAATGCTGCTGAAAGTCTTGATCGAACAGAAACTAATCTAAGCATGTAAACCTCAACGCCCACTTGCGTGGTTTTAGTAAACGGAAATAATTATTAATAAAAGCACTAAACAAACAGAAAAACCAATAGCCCAAACAAAGCACAAACCGCAAGTGCCCACCAAAGGCTTAAACTAGCGAGACCTAACCAGGCTAAGCAAATGAAGGCACTGCCTAGCAGGGTTATGAATAGACGGTCTCCCCTAGTGGTTTCAAAGCGCAATATGCCAGTGCGAGGGTCTCCGCCCGGACTAAAATACTCCCATACTGACATCGCTAAGATAAAAGCTGCGATGCTGAAAAAAAAAGTGGCAGTGGGTTGTGTCCATGCCATCCACGATAAGTCCATTATAAGGCCTCAATGTAGGGTTAATTGCTAATTTAAGTAGGACATTGAGCTTAGCAAAATTTTACACTTACCCCAATTGTTTATATGCTATGACCCAATGTCTGAAATCACACCCATTTTGCCGCGCCCCCCAAGTTTTTTGCAGGCTCTTATCTGCTTTGCCGTGATTGTTATCACTATAGCAGGGGGGCTTTTTGGACTAAGCATCAGCCTGCATGCACTCATGTTTCTATGCCTTTTATGGGCTGGGCTGCACGCCTATAGCTTAGGACACGACTATTTACAGATACGCGAGTTGATGAATAGCGCCTTGACCAGAGCCATGCCTGCGATTTATATATTTATACTTATCGGGATGGTGATTTCCAGTTTCATGCACAGCGGGACTATCGCCACCTTAATGTATTATGGCCTAAGTTGGCTTAGTCCGAGCTTGTTTTTAGCGCTGGGAATGCTGCTATGCGCAGTGATGTCAGTTGCCACCGGGACATCTTGGGGTACAGTGGGTACTTTAGGAGTCGTTTTTATCGGCATTGGCTCTGCTATGAATATCCCTGCGCCTCTAGTGGCTGGCATGATTGTCTGTGGCGCCACCTTTGGCGATAAGATGTCCCCAATTTCAGATACGACTAATCTCGCCGCCATGAGTGCCGGCACCGATCTCTATCGACACATCTACTCCATGCTCTTCACTACAGTTCCCACCTTTGGTCTAACCTTCCTGATTTTTTTAGTGATAGGACTGGACTATGGAGATCAAAATCTAGAACTTAGCGAGGTAACATCGATTCAAGCTGCTCTTGCCATCAATTACAGCCTTACTCCTCTGGTAACTCTATTGCCTCTTGTTTTGTTAGCCACACTGAGCATTCGAAAAGTTCCGGCTGAGGTGACTATGTCATGCAGCATTATGCTCGCCGTACTGATAGCCGTTGTCTATCAGGGCGAAAATCCCATCGCTGTTCTCAATGCGCTGTGGGAAAACACACCTGAATCTACTGGCATCGAAAGTCTCGATGCTCTCCTTGGTCGCGGCGGCATTAGCAGCATGAGCTGGACCTTACTGTTGGCTTTGATGGCAATTGCATTAGGAGGTATTTTACACGGGGCAGGGATTCTCAAAGCACTGTTAGCCGGGATCATCGCCAGAGTGCAGCGAACTGCCACCCTTATCGCAACAACCATTTTGTCTGGTTTCTTAGGCAACATTGCTATGGGCGAGGCTTACATTTCAATTATTCTCAGCTGCCAACTCTTCAAGCCAAAATATGAGCAACAAAAATTGGAAAGCGCAATCCTTTCGCGGTCAGTCGAAGAAGGCTCGACCATGACCACCGGTCTTATTCCATGGACAACGGCCGGTGCATTTTATAGCGCCACTCTAGGGGTAGAGGTATTCAGCTACGCTCCCTATGCTTTTTTCAACTACCTCAATGCCATAGTTGCCATAGCGATGGCCGCTCTCGGGATTGGTCTTCTCAAACCGAAAACCATCTCCCCTCCCGCCTTATAAAAAAACTATTGATTAAGGCCACGACCATCTGGCTACCAGTCCGGGAAGCAGTGATAGGCATCGTTAAAAGTAAGCTCCTTGCAACCTTGTATCGACCCACACTTTCCCAATAGAGCCTTGCATGGCTATCGCAATCAGCTGCCTATCGGGTGATCAGGGAGGTGCCTAGGGAGTAGAACTTTGAGATAGCGGGAAATGAAAGCTGTGCGTGTAATTGTCACCATTCTTTCTTTGCCGCAGAATATACTGGGCTTTAGGGGACGCTCAATTGATAGAAGGGTCTTCCGTAAAAATACCCATGTTGCAGCAAATCGTGATCGACGAAGATTCATTGCAAGGCTACAAAGTAAGATTGACGATGTGCAGACATAAGCTCATCGTCTACCTGTCTACTACTAAAAGATAACCTATCTTGGCAGGTGACTGAAAGTCGCTTATTGGATAGACCACCGAAAGAGTTTGGTGAGCTCAGCAAGAAAGTTTTTCCGACGGCGCACCCATAAAAAAAACGCGAAACCTTCGCCGGGGAAAGACGCCATGTCAAACTCGCCCGAGAGCAAATCCTTTAGCTATGTGGTGCCTTACAAAATAGATTACTAATGCTCCGGGGATAATGGTGAGTATTCCTGCTGCTGCTAATACACCCCAGTCTATGCCTGATGCGGAGACTGTTCTGGTCATCACTGCACTAATCGGCTTGGCATCGGTCACTGTTAATGTTCTAGCTATAAGCAATTCGACCCAGGAAAACATGAAGCAAAAGAAGGCGGCGACGCCAATGCCGGAAGCAATCATAGGCGAAAATATTTTTACAAAAAATCTCGGGAAAGAGTAACCATCTATATATGCAGTTTCATCGATCTCGCGAGGCACGCCAGACATAAACCCCTCAAGTATCCACACCGCCAACGGAACATTAAACAAACAATGAGCCAGGGCCACTGCAATATGCGTATCGATCAGACCAAACGCTGAGTACAGCTGAAAGAACGGTAGAACAAAAACCGCCGGCGGCGCCATTCTGTTAGTAAGCAGCCAAAAGAATAGATGCTTATCACCAACAAACTTATAGCGCGAGAAAGCATAGGCCGCAGGTAACGCTACACTAAGTGCAATAATTGTGTTCAGCACAACATAAGTCATGGAATTGATATAACCGTTATACCAACTAGGATCGGTAAAAATCGTAATATAGTTATCTAGAGTGAAATCCTTAGGCCACAGCGTAAAGGATGACAGTATTTCTTGATTGGTTTTAAAACTCATATTGAGCAACCAATAAATCGGCGCCATCAAAAACGTAATATAGAGGGTTAGAGTAATTTTCTTCGAGCGACTCAGCGAATTACTCATATCATCCCTTCTTCTGGCTGGCTGCAGCTTGAGCATCAAAGCTTGTCATTATTGTGTAGAAAACCCAGCAAACCAGCAAGATAATCAAGAAATACACCAGCGACATCGCCGCAGCAGGACCTAGATCAAATTGCCCAACTGCCATCTGCACCAAGTCGATTGACAAGAAGGTGGTTGAGTTACCAGGACCACCACCTGTTACTACAAACGGTTCTGTATAAATCATGAAAGAGTCCATAAACCTCAGCAAAACTGCAATAAGCAGAACTCGTTTGATTTTTGGCAACTGAATAAAGCGAAATACTGACCAGCGCGACGCGCCATCTATCCTAGCGGCTTGATAGTAGACCTCGGGAATTGCCACCAAACCGGAATAACACAATAGAACCACTAGGCTAGTCCAATGCCAGACATCCATGACAATAAGAGTGACCCAGGCATCGAAAACATTTTGGGTATAGTTGTAGTCAATTCCTAAGCTGGCTAATCCGTGTCCGAGCAATCCAATGTCAACTCGTCCAAACACCTGCCAAATAGTGCCAACTACATTCCACGGAATCAGTAACGGCAACGCCATTAAAACCAGACAAACCGATACTCCGATTCCACGCTTTGGCATAGCCAGCGCAATAAAAATACCCAAAGGAATTTCAATGGCCAGTATAAGAGTCGAAAAAAGTAATGTCCGTTTAAGAGCATTCATAAATCGCTCAGAATTCAAAACTTCTTGAAACCATTCTGTTCCTACCCAATAGAACTCATTATTGCCAAAGGTGTCTTGAACCGAATAATTCACCACAGTCATCAAAGGAATGATCGCGCTAATCGAGACCAGTATGAGTACCGGCAAAACTAAAAACCAAGCTTTATTATTTTGTGTCTTCACTAGTTTGTTGGCCTCACCAAAACAGCATTTTGATAAATATTGATTTTTTCTTGAGCAAAAATCAATTTAGGCTTGTCTGGAACACTTTGCCCCTCGGGAACAATAACACTAACAATTTGCTGACCCAGTTTACAGCGTACGATAATGTGCTTGCCAACGTCATCGATTGAAACCGTTTCAGCCTGAATTCCCTGCGACTGGGAAAGTGAAATATATTCGGGACGAATTCCCAACTCAACACCGCTGTCAATTTTTCTATAGCTGCCCGGTAACTGGACCTGCAGCCCATCAACAAGCGCTACCGCGCCGTCAACGCTGGCCTTCAGAATATTCATTCCTGGGGAGCCTATGAACTGTCCAACAAAGGTGTGTGCCGGAGTCTCAAACAACTCCTCTGGCGTGCCTATTTGAACAACCGAACCGTCGTACATGACAATGACTTTGTCCGCGAAGGTGAGCGCCTCGGTTTGGTCATGAGTCACATAAATCATCGTATGGCGGAATTGCTGGTGGATTTTTTTAAGTTCGGTTCGCAACTGCCATTTTAAATGGGGGTCAATAACAGTAAGAGGCTCATCAAAAAGAATAGCCTTCACATCTGTTCGAACTAAGCCCCTACCAAGTGATATTTTCTGTTTATCGTCAGCGGTGAGGCTATGGGCTTTTTCGTTGGCCCTATCGCTTAAACCAAGCATTGCTAGGATCTCGGCCACTCGCTCAGAAATTTTATCGCGAGCCATACCGCGGTTTTTGAGAGGAAAAGCCAAGTTCTCTGCAACTGACAATGTGTCGTAAACCACCGGGAATTGAAAAACTTGCGCTATATTTCGCTGCTCTGGACTAAGATCGGTAACATCAACACCATCGAAAAGTACTCGGCCCTCGCTCGGCAGCAGAAGTCCGGAAATAATATTCAACAACGTAGTTTTGCCACAGCCTGAAGGTCCTAACAGGGCATAGGCACCACCGTCCTGCCACAGTTCATTAAGCGCACTAAGCGCATAAGGACCTGGCTCAGCCGCAGCAGAGGGATATTGATGGGCTATGTTTTTTAGCTCTATACTCGCCATAAATCAGTCTATTTTAATTATTGTGATGTGCCATTTTATTCTGTTCTATGCTATTGCACCGCGCCCTGTGCTCTGCCCAGCTAAAGCGTTATGTCCACTGCAATCCCATCAGCGTTAAATACAAATGCGTTTGTAGAGCGAACATAAAACTCCACCCTTTCAGCTTCCTTGAAGTTTTGAATTCCGTGGATTAACGCGACCCAAGGCTGACCTTGAAAATCAAAGTGAATAAAGCTCTCCGAACCAGAAAGCTCGGTCACTGATACATCGCCGTTAAACACCAGATCATCGCTATCAGTTGGCGTCAAATATAAGTGGTGTGGCCTGACTCCTAAGCTATAGCTGCCATTGGGCAATTTAGCTCTCAAAAATGAAAGCTCACGCTCTTCGCCTGAAATTTTGCAAACACCCTCGCGACTCTCAAACTTTGTGATGTTTAACGGTGGGTCTGAAAATATTTTAGCAGACTGAAGCGCTACAGGGTTCTTGAATACGTCTAATGTAGGCCCAAATTGCTGAACACTACCTTGGTGCAAGCAAGCTGTGTAGCCACCTAGAACCAAGGCTTCCCCGGGCTCTGTTGTGGCATAGACCAAGACCGCTCCTAATTCTGCGAAAAGACTAGGCAGTTCGCTTCGCAACTCTTCGCGCAGTTTATAATCGAGGTTTGCTAGAGGTTCATCTAGTAGAACTAAATCCGCTCGTTTTACTATGGCTCTCGCCAAAGCCACCCGCTGCTGTTGACCTCCGGAGAGCTCACTCGGATTTCGATTGAGGAAAGGAGATAGTTGAAGCAAATCTGATGCTTCGCCGACTCGTTTTTTAATCTCATCAGAACCCAATTTAGCGACGCGCAATGGCGACGCAATATTTTCGAATACAGTCAGATTAGGGTAGTTGATGAACTGTTGATAGACCATTGCCAAATTGCGCTTTTGCACCGGCACACCAACGATGGACTTACCATCGAAGAGTATTTCACCGCTATCGGGCTTGTCCAATCCTGCCATTAAACGCATAAGTGACGTCTTTCCTGCCAAGGTAGGCCCCAGCAAGATATTTATCGAGCCTCGGCTGAGACTCAAGCTCACGTCATCTACAAAAATATCGCCTTCTACTCGGCGAGAAACTGATCGTAACTCTAACATCAATTTTCCTAAGACTTAGCTCGCCGGATAAGACTGTCTAATATAATTATCCAGAGAATTTATCTCTTTTTTACTAAAAAAATAACCTAGCTTTGAACGTCGCCACAGTATGTCATCGGCGGTTTTTGCCCATTCTTCGCGGCACAAATAGTCTACTTCTTTCTGATAAAGATTGTGCCCAAAGCGCACTCCCATATCACCCATACTGGTGGCCGAGCCAACAACATCAAAACTTAAGGAGCCATAGCTATACTGCCAACGCCGAATCAGGTCAGGCCCCAGCCAACTGTAGCGCGTAGCCAAATCTTTAAAAAGGCGCTCATGAACATCGAAGTCACCGCCAGGAAGAGTTGCGTTTTTAGTCCAACCGCCCGGCATTTCTTTAAACACACCCCCGAGCTTGTTAACCGCAGTCTCTGCCAGCACCCGGTAGGTAGTTACTTTCCCTCCATATACAGACAATATGGGGTGAGGCTCCTTTTCAAATTCAAGATGGTAATCCCGAGAAACCTTGCTCGCCGCCTTTCCTTCTTCTTCCATTAACGGACGAACACCGGCGTAGGTGTACACCACGTCAGATTTCAAAACCGCCTTTTTGAAGTACAAGTTGACTATAGAGAGCAGGTAATTGACTTCGTCATTTGAGATTTCGGGCTTGTCCAAATCGCCCGTAAAGTCTTCTTCGGTAGTCCCTATCAATGAATACTTGCCTTCATAAGGGATAACAAAAACTACACGCCCGTCCTGATGTTGCAACATATAGGCGGTATCACCATCGTATATTTTAGGAACAACAACATGACTACCCTTCACTAGCCTAAGTTCATTGGCAGATTTTTCGGGTATTAACTTATTTAGAAGCGAGCTGACCCATGGCCCCGAGGCGTTAACTATAGTCTTAGCACGTATTTCAGATTGGCTATCGGTCAAGCTGTTGTGAAAAGTAGCAATCCAGCTCTGCTCGTCCGATCTTAGTGCGATACATTCGGCTCGAGTAAATATAGATGCGCCTTTAGCCTTAGCTTGCAAAGCATTGCTTACCACCAGCCGACTGTCGTCTACCTGAGCATCCCAATATTCAAAGCCTTTTTTTATCGAGCCATTTAACGCGCTATCATTGTCGTATTTAACAGTCCTTGAACCCTTAAAAATTCGGCGCCGAGCTAAGTTGTCATAGAGAAACAAACCCGCCCTAACAAGCAATGGGTGCCGAGAATTAGTTAGCAGAGGAATTTGGAAAGGCATTGGCCGGATGATGTGTTTCGCAGCCTTGGTCAAGACTTCGCGCTCTTGCAAAGCCTTGCGAACCAAACCGAATTCGTAAAACTCAAGATAACGAAGCCCGCCATGGATTAACTTGGTACTCCACGCGGAGGTGCCACCGGCGAGATCTGATTTCTCACAAAGAACCACATCCAAACCACGGCCAGCGGCGTCGGCGGCGATACCGGCACCATTAATCCCCCCACCTATAACTAGGACATCATGAATAGAATTAGATTGGTGCACAGCAGTCAATTACCTTTAGCGGACAGCACAAACAGATGACTTAGTGTAACATGTTGGAGGTGGCCAGCACTGCAAATTGTTGTCTCGGTAGATCACCGATTTAGACAATCTGGCTTTTTCTCAACTACGCGGCGTAAATGAAAAGACCGAATGAGTACATATATACTTGCAATAGATCAAGGTACTACTAGCAGCCGCGCGTTGGTGTTCAACAATCTAGGCAATATTGTTAGCAGCGCCCAACAAGAATTTACTCAGCATTTTCCAAATAATGGCTGGGTTGAGCATGACCCCACCGATATTTGGCGGACCACCCTAGAAAGCTGCGTTGCTGCACTAAAATTGGCCAAGCTAGACGCTACTGCTATCAGCTGCATCGGCATTACCAATCAGCGCGAAACTACAATAGTTTGGGACAAAAAGACCGGCCTGGCCATTTCCAATGCGATTGTATGGCAAGATCGCCGCACTAGTGACTACTGCGCAGAGCTTAAAAAAGCAGGCGTTTCAGCTCTGGTGCAGGAAAAAACCGGCCTGCGTATTGATTCCTATTTTTCTGCCACCAAGCTGCGCTGGATCTTAGAAAACGTTCCAGGGGCGAGACAGAGAGCGGATCAAGGCGATCTCGCTTTTGGCACGGTTGATAGCTTCCTGCTCTGGAATCTTACCAAAGGCAAACACCACTTTACCGATGCGACAAATGCATCGAGAACCATGCTTTTTAATATTCACACTCAGCAATGGGATAGTGAGCTTCTTAAATTATTTGACATCCCGATAAGCATGCTCCCGGAAGTTAAGGATTGTGCTGACGATTTTGGGAAATGTGATGCCTCATGGCTAGGTAGCGAAATCCCCATTACCGGGGTAATAGGCGACCAACAAGCTGCGGCTTTTGGCCAGTGTTGTTTTGAATCTGGCATGGCCAAAAGCACCTATGGCACTGGCTGTTTTGTCCTGCTAAACACCGGCGAGGAAGCTATCCAATCGAGCAACCGCCTGCTAACCACAGTGGCATATCGCTTGGACGGTAAAACGACTTATGCAATAGAAGGCAGCATATTTATGGCTGGCGCCACTATGCAGTGGCTAAGGGACGGCATTGGCTTGATCAAAGATGCAAGTGAATCTGAAGCACTTGCAATGGCCTGCCAAGATGACTTGAGCGTTTACTTAGTGCCAGCCTTTACCGGACTAGGTGCGCCTTACTGGGACCCCGATGCACGAGGAGCCTTGTTTGGAATGACCCGTGACACCGGCGTAAAGGAGATAGTCACAGCAGGATTAATGTCGGTTTGTTATCAAACTAAAGACCTTATGCTAGCCATTTGTGCCGATGGCGCAGACCTCGATCGGCTCAGAGTCGATGGCGGCATGGTCGCCAATAATTATTTTGTGCAAACGTTGGCTGATGTGCTTGATTGCGACGTTTATCGCCCAAAGATAATCGAAACAACTGCACTTGGCGCAGCCTATGCGGCAGGACTTAAAGCGGGGATTTTTGAGTCTCTCGATGCCATAGCGGAAAATTGGCAACTGGAAAAAGGCTTCTCAGCCAGTAAGGATTATCAATGGCGAGAAAAGAGCTACAGCGGATGGCTAGATGCCGTGGCTAGAACACGTTCGAATTTATTTGAAACTGAGACCAGCTCCTAATCGGTAACTTGCTCCTTAGACGAAAACTAACTCTTTAAATAAGCATTAACTCCTTAAACGAGAATTAACTACGATGGAATTGCATTTAATCAGGCACGGCCAAACCAATTGGAATGAAGAACGGCGATCTCAAGGACAGAGTGAATCAGTTTTAACCGAACTCGGCATACAGCAGGCTAAAGCTCTCGGCGAGAAAATCAGTACTATTGGCTTTGACCACATATATTGCAGCAGCAGTGTCCGAACTCGACAAACTGCAGAGCACGCTTTTGCAGATCGGCCTGATCTGCATCAAAAAATAATCTATCTTGATAGCTTTAGAGAGATATTCTTGGGGCCTTGGGAAGGCGTTCTTTATGACGACATTGAAAAGGAAGATCCTGAGTCTTTCCAACATTTCTGGCAACAACCGCATTTGTTTGCTGTGAAAGGCGCGGAAACATTCCTTGAATTACAAAGCCGTGCCGTACTTCAAATTCAAGAAATTGGCAAAGCTCAGCAAGGCAAAAAAATCGCAATAGTAAGCCACGGCGCGTTAATCAAGTCAGTGCTTTGCCATGCCCAAGAGCGCCCGCTTGAGGAACTGTGGGCACCCCCTACTATGCATAACTGCGCTCACAGTATTGTGCAGTACAACGACGACTTGAAACCCACGATTATCCAATATGCCGACAGTCCTATGAGCTAACTAATAAGCTGATAGGATAAAGGTTTCTTTTTGACGCCATCAAATCTGAAGGATAAAAAGTGAGTAGCAAAAAAAGCAACATGGCCATTTTTATCACGATCGCTGCAAGCGTTCTGTTGGTCTCGCAAGCGATTGGCTATTGGATCGATAACAATATTCAGCAAAACACCACAGTAGAAATCAACAGCCTTATTCACTTTACTCATATCAGAAATTTTGGCGGTGTGTTTGGCATGTTTCAAGGCTCTGGAGGAATTTTCGCGCTCATTAGCCTAAGTTTGCTAGGCGCTGTTGTAATCTACTTGGCTCTTAGCAAAACAATCCAGCGGTATGAATACATTTGTTTTGGCTTTATCGTCGGCGGCGGCGCCTCTAATATTTTAGACAGACTAGTCTACGGCAGCGTGATTGATTTCATCGATATTCAGCACATCCCCTATTGGAACTATATATTTAATACCGCTGACATGATGGTTCACGTCGGTATTTGGCCCATGTTAATTCTGAGTTTTTGGGCAACCAGCCAAAAGCAGCCTGATAAAATTTAAGCAAAAAAAACCCAGCTACTTACTCTTAAAGTAGCTGGGTTTTTTTGAATCTATTGCGCTATTACATTCTGTAGCACAGCGTATAAACCAGATCCTCATTGTAAGCAACATCCCCCTGGCCGGTACCAGGAACTAAATTTGTTCCATTATCCGATCGGACGCTTCCGGTTCGACCATTGCCATCATCCAATGTGCTATCTATGCCGGCGGCCGATGTGCCTGCAACGTTGCTCAAACAGACCTTAGTCCCAATCATGTTGTTATACACGGGGTCTACTGTAACTCCCATAAAGCCACCCCAAGCATTAGATGGCAATGCTGCTACACCAGTATCAGCAGGATCACCGCCAATAAAGCCCGCCGCCTTTAGGTGCTGCCAAAAGTAGGTGCTTTCGTTGCCGCGGCCTCTGAATATCTCGCCACGGCTCGCGTTAAGAGTTCCATTACCATTTCCGGCGACTATTCCGGTAGCCCATGCACTGCCCCGAGCGGCTGCTGCTGCGGCATCATCGCCAGGTAACGAACCATAGCGATCCTGATAAGCAAGCATCGCAATTGTTGTTCCATTGATGTCTTTAACTGCCTGCTTAATCCGAGAATTCTCGATTAACTGTTGCCCCTGCAATACACCGCCTACTAGTAAACCTATAATTACCAACACTATAGCGATTTCGATCAGCGTAAAGCCTTGTTGCTTCATATTTCCTATCGAGTTCTTCATTCTATCCCCTTTGGAACTAATATTTATTTATGGCTTATTATATCGAGCGCTCGAGCTCACATACCCGTTACATATAACTACTATATGTTTTCGTTTGTTATCTCACAATATGTAGGTTTTTTTTACAGTTAATTTGGCAGCATAATCACAAACGTTAGTGGCCCGTCGCTTGGTGCTTCTGCTACAAAACTGCCGCCGAGTCCTGTGGCGAGCTGCCTCGCGTGATACAAGCCGATGCCCAGCCCATCCCCTTTTTCGCTCCAAAACGGCTCAAAAAGCCTCTCAGGCCAGAGACATGGGGTGCCTAAGCGGTCTGAAATCAAAATACGACTGAATTTTTTTCCTTCAACTAGCTCTGCACACAAATCTAATTGCTTGTTAGGGTTGCGCCTCGCCTGATCGATATAATTGCCAAATACGTTGTCGAATAGACTATTTAGGGATTCCTCGCTTATAAGGCCACTCGCATCACCTTCTATTGCCACCCTTAGCTCGTGAATCTCGGCAGTTTTCATTAATGCCTGACGCATATCAACCGCCTCGACCGACTCAGTAGGCACGTTGCTCGACAGCGTACTTAAGAATCTTTCTGAGCGATCTCGCAAGGTTGGCATCACAGTTTTAAGGCTGTCTATAAGCTGACCCTCTTGCCCTGTCGGCGTCATATCTAGCTGTTCTGTCATTAGACTTACTAATTGGACAATATTCTTCATGTCATGCTGAAGAAAAACATTCATCTTCGCAGTTTGAGCAAATGCACCCTGCACCGTGCCTAACTTAACCCACATGTCCGTGTAAAGGAGCAGGAAAAAACTCTCTGAGAGCACTGTGCTGAAGTAGCGCTGCTCGAAGCGACGATTGCCCTCATAAAGTTTGATGGTTAAACTTATATCTTGCACTTGGAGCGTGCGCTCAATAGTGACTTCGCTTTCTTTACCCTGAGACAAGGCAAGCTTTGTTCCGAACCAGTCGAGCTGCCAGCTAACTCCCCTAAAGCCGGCTTTTTGTAAAGGCTTCCAGCAGGCTCTCAGAAAATCTGGCAAATCGAATTCCAACGCCTGATTAAGCTTAACTAATTCGTTGGTAATCTCCGCGCGCCCGCGAGCCTGCCGCAGCAGCCAACTCGTCGCTGCAATAATGCTTAAACCTACAAGAATTAGATAAGGATAAAGGCTAGCCATCTTCTCGCTTAATCCCAAATTTTTTCAAAAAATAATAAACACTTTCCCTTTTCAAGCCGAGCTTAGCCGCACTTTGGTAGACATTAAATTCTGTATCTTTCAAGACTTGCCGTACTAGCTTTTCTTCGGCTTCTTCTCTAACAGCCTTCAGGCCATCAGCGACCTTTGCAGTAATTTGCAAACGCGTTAAGCCTTCTTTCTCTGCAAGATACTTTTCTTTAGTAAAGAAAAGATTCGCCCTATTGACCGCATTGAGAATATCCTCGGACTTTGAGGGCTTTGACAAAAAATCAAAAGCGCCTTCTTTAATCGCCTCTAGCGCCGAGCTTTCTTCATCTTGCCCAGTAAGCACAACAATTTTTGCTGGAATTAGTTTTTCTGAAACAAATTTTATGACGGCAATACCTTCGCTAGTTGTGTGCGGCGATGGAGGCAAACCGAGATCAAGAACAACAACAGCAATCTCATCGTCCTCAGTGAGCACTTTTGCCGCAGAAGATTTACTGTAAGCTTCTTGGATATTAAAACCTTTTAGCTGTAAAACATTGCGCAGCATCAGCCTTAAAGCTGGGTCGTCTTCTACTAGCAAAACCTTACATTTGACGGTGCTCTGTTCTTCGTCTGGAGAGAAGTCCGGCGCGCGGTTATTGATATTTTCAGTCAAGAGTTAAATCCAGTGTAATAAAAAGCGACCACAGTCAATTGTAGGCAAAAGCAATGGGCCTCTACTAAGGCAAGCGTCCTGCCGCGATTAGTCGACTGATCAAAATACTAGGGGAGACCCAATTCAAAATATCATCGAACGAGTTTTCTATATAGCCAGTTGAAACAAAGATATTATCGTTATTCATCCGATATCCAGAGACTACAAGCTCACCTGAGTTCTCCACCTCATCCGTGCTGCTAAAGCTGGTCCAATCTGCGCCTAAAGAAAGAAGCACCGCAGGAAGATCATCAGCTAGCACATTGGTGCAGGCAGGTTCATCACATACTTGCAGGTCAGCGCCATTAACAAGTTCCGCTACAGTTCGGCCGCCAAAATTAGTCGATGTGTAGGCATTTCCTAGAGCCGTCGATACTGAGTACCGATAAGCGCTTAGCCAACTATCCATAAGCAAGTTATCGTTATTGAGCGAGCCTTTTAAACCGAGGGTGGCTGATGGCACAAATCCGTTAGCTCGAGTGCAGTTGCCTCCGCCAACGGGCGCTTCAAGCCCGTTGCTAGTTGCCGTAGCCGGACATGGCAATCGGCCTGAGGCTTGAGCAAACCCATAAAGAGCTTCAGCGACCTCGTCTAGTGTTGTCTCTGTGGAGTTCCTACTACTGATTTCTCGGGTCGTGCTAAGAGACATTAATAAGCCACCAAGCATGGTCGAAACAATAAGCAATACGATAGCCATTTCAATTAGGCTGAAACCTAACTCATTGGACTTGACTGAGCATTTTTGAGTTAACATTGTTTGGTGTCTCTACTGATATCCGCGTTGGCCATCACAGTATAAGTAATCCCGCAGCCATTGAAATTTAAAGTTGCGGAATTTGTGTTGAGGCGCACATAGT
Source organism: Pseudohongiellaceae bacterium (assembly GCA_047627195.1). Taxonomy (GTDB): domain Bacteria; phylum Pseudomonadota; class Gammaproteobacteria; order Pseudomonadales; family Pseudohongiellaceae; genus UBA9145. The sequence goes on from JBLHTH010000052.1 coordinate 17,216, forward strand.
TAGTTAGATTTAGCCAGTCGTTACTGACAAACCAGGGTGGTATGTCGCCCGCTGCTACAGCCTCCACCATGACCGTAAGAAAGTCTTTCAACAACGGATCATCAAAAGAAATATCGTCTGGGTAGGATCCGCTGACTCCATGATATGAGTCCAGTTCGATTTTAATAGCTTCAGTGATTATAGCCGTTACTGGGCTTATTATTTCGTCAAACCCTATGCTTAAAATTCGATCATTAAAGATCGCCGGTGAAGAATTATTACTGCTAACAAAAGCTGGAGCTGAGGTGTTAGGGCCTTCTAAATAATCTGAGGCGGTATTGCTGGATCTAGATTGAGAGGCTAAACCTATCCCAGGCGCGATTAGAACAGCGGCTACGCCCGAAGACCCATCGACAGTAAGATTAGTTGTGGTCATTGTGTTAAAAGGCGTCGCCGGATTGTTTAGCAGCGAGTTATCTAGCCCAAACCAAAACTGCTGATCACTATTTCCATTGAAGTTCGAAATTGCCAGCTCGCTATCTGCAGTAGTAACTGTTCTGGGCAGCCGCCCTAGCGCATTGTTTCCACAGGGACTATTTATTATGCCATTGCCGTTAGCATCAGGACAGAAAAGATGGCCTGGGCCTGGGCCACCATCACCATAGTGCTCGCCACTTAACGTCGCAAAAGCAATCAGGGCTTCTTTTGCCTCCAATAGCGCTGCAGACGTACTTTTTTCTCGGCGCAGGCTGCTGGTGTTATTATTCAATACGCTCAACAGCACCGATGATGAGACCAGCAATAGGCCTACTAAAATAAGCAACAAAACAATTCCCCGCTGTCTGCTAGCGGGTGAATTAGTGAGGATCATTGTGAAAACTTAGAGTGGCGTCTGAGTGAATCATAGTAAATTACTCCTCGATGGAGTCAGATTGAGTGCTTGATTGCGAACCTACCGCGGCAGCGGCTAATGCCTGCCGTCTTTTTTGTTCTAGAACTTCTTGCCACTGATAAGATTCATAAAGCGTCGAGGTAGACACGTTAATCACTTGACCAGGCATTAGCTCAAACTCTTCATTTCTTGCAGAGAAAACCCTAAGCTTAGGTTTTTTTAGAGAACGGACAAGTTGGACATTAGCAGGTAAATTCGATTCTTCAATCGCTGCCCCATTAAGCCACACTATTGCGGTGTGATCATCACGAAGCATAATGCCCTCAAGAGA
>JBLHTH010000053.1:0-18151 GCA_047627195.1 Pseudohongiellaceae bacterium
GATTCATAATCGTTTTTTCCCGCCAGCTGCTTCATATGCATGACCGCATCATTCTGATTTAGAGAAGGAATTAGGTCTCCTAATTGGTCGAATATGCCTTCTGCAGGTGTTAGAAGAATTAGCTTATCGGCACCTAATGAAACAGCAGTCTCGGTGGCAATTTCTTCAGCGGTTAGGTTAAAAACCTCACCGGTAAGAGAATAGCCAAGGTTAGAAAGTAAGACAATGTTGCCGCTTTGAAGTTGCTGATGAATAGCCTCACTTTGGATTTTTCTTACCCGGCCAGTGTAGTGATGATCAATGCCATCGTGTATTCCATAAGGCTTAGCGGTTACAAAGTTACCTCGGCAAACTCTAATATCAGCTCCGTCCATGGGGGAGTTAGCTAAACCCATCGATAAGCGAGCTTCAGTTTTTATATTTAAGCTGCCTACGCACGCGAGAATTACATCTAAAGCTTCAGGACGCGTTATACGCACCTGCTTATGAAAGGAAGAATCGATGCCTTGATTGGCTAGCGCGGAGGTGATTTGAGGTCTTGCGCCGGTAACCAAAACAAGTTTCACACCTAAGCTATGCAGCAGATTTAGGTCATGAATTATGTTTGGAAGGTTCGAATCCGATAGAGCCTCTCCGCTCAATAGAACGACGAATACTTGGCCTCGGTGGGCGTTTATATAGGTCGTAGACGCTCTAAACCATTCGATAAGTTGTTGATTATTTAACATAGCTAATATTCTACACTAGACAGTATTTGGTAATTAATTTTCGGAGTACATTAATACAGGGGTCAATCATGCCTATCGACATGTACTCATCAGGTTGGTGAGCTTGGTCGATATTTCCAGGGCCCATTATAATTGTGTCCATACCGAGTTCCTGTAAAAAAGGCCCTTCAGTACCAAATGCAACATTTATGGCAGGGTTGCCAGAAAGTTCTTCTGCTATCTTTAATAAGGCACTATTTTGTTCGGCGAAGAAAGCGGGAACTCCGGTAAAGAGGCCTTCGATTTCGACTTTCAAGCCTAGTGGGGTTACAACTTTCGTAACCCTATTTCTTATTTCCTCTCTAACCGTATCGATATGCATGCCAGGCATAAGTCTAACATCAAACTCCAATTCGCAGCTTCCGCAAATCCTGTTTGGATTGTCCCCACCATGGATACAGCCAAGATTCAGGGTGGGGTGGGGCACTTCAAAAAGGGGTGAGGTATAGCGTTCTTTTAGTTGTTCTCGATAAAGCATCAAATCTGTTATCACCGAATGCATGGCATCAAGAGCATTGTTACCTAAAGCAGGGTTCGATGAATGGCCGCTTTGCCCGAGGATTTTAACTGACTCCATCATGATGCCTTTGTGGGCACGAACAGGCTGCAGGCCAGTTGGTTCTCCAATCACTGCTGCTCGCGCCTTGGGCCTACCTAATTCGGCGATTGTTCTCGCCCCTTGCATTGAGGTCTCTTCATCTGAGGTTGCAAGGATAATTAGAGGCTCTTTAAAATTATGATTCAACAGGGGCTTAACTGCTTCCATGATGATGGGAAAGAATCCTTTCATATCAGTAATGCCAAGTCCGTATATTTTTCCGTCACGTTCGGTGACGCTAAACGGGTCCACACTCCAAAGGTTTTCATCTAGGGGCACGGTGTCTGTATGACCGGCAAGTACTAACCCCCCTGGTCCACTTCCTAATGTTGCGATGAGATTGAGTTTTTCTGGATTGCCACCGGTAGGAACAAGCTCGCAGGTGAAGCCGAGCGATTCAAATGAATTGGCCAGAAACTCTACAATGGCTCGATTGCCTGTGTCTATGCGCGGATTTGTTGAACTAATGCTAGAAAGGCTAACTACTTTGCCAAGATCTTGCATTAGCTGTTTGGATTCGTTCAACATAAAAACCTTTCCTAGAGGCGCAAAATTTTGTTGATTAAAGCTAAGAACGAACCGCTAGCTTTGCAATCATGTCGGTTTTTGCAGCCATAATAAAATCATTGATATGCAGGCCATTAACTTTGTGCGAACACCAATAAACAGTGACTTTTCCCCATTCAGTCAAAATTGAGGGGTGGTGGTCCTCGCGATCAGATAAAGAGGCAATCTTGTAGGTAAAGCTAAACGCGTCTTTAAACTCCACAAAATGAAATTCTCGCTTGAGCTTATCTACGCCATTGTGAAACTCGCGCCGCCAAGATGGCACTGCCAAAAGGAGCTCGCCGGCCTCGTTGTCTGTAACCACTGACGCCCCTAAGCGCAGGTTTTCGCAGTGGCGTGAAACTAGATCGTTAGTATCTTTCATCACAGGAACTCCTCTAACAAATTGTTTAGAAAATGATAACCTTTTTCTGTGGCCCTGATTTGCTGATTTAACTGCTGTAATAACCCAGATTCGTTTAGGGAGTCTACCTGCTTTGCTATGGCGCTAAAAGCCTGACCGCTGTGGTCTTCAAACTCGCAGATGCTAAACCCTTCCTTGAGTCGCAACGCATTCATCATAAATTCCAAAACCCTTTCATCTTCGCCCACAATCAGTCGTTGCGCTGTGTGATCGACTGTGTTTTTCATATAATGATTAGGTTGTTTGTGTTTTCTGGTACGAATGATTGTGTCCGATGCGGGGAAGGAAATTTTCCCGTGGGCACCTGCGCCGATACCAATATAGTCACCAAACTTCCAGTAATTCAGATTGTGCCTGGATTGCTTGTTTTCAGTGGCGAAGGCAGAAATTTCATATTGACTAAAGCCGTGCTGAAATAACATGGCCTCACCGCTTAGCTGAATACCCCGAAGAACATCCTCAAGTGGCAATGTAGGAGGCCTTCGATAAAATGCTGTGTTGGGCTCAATGGTAAGTTGGTACCACGATAGATGCGTTGGCTGGTATGAAATAGCTGCAGCTATATCACTGAGGGCGTTGCTTTGTGTTTGATTCGGCAGACCATGCATAAGGTCTAGGTTAAAATTATCAAAGCCTGCGCCGAGCGCTGTCTCAATGGCAAGCCGAGATTGTTTGCCATCATGGATGCGCCCCAATAGTGATAGGCTTTTGTCATCGAAGCTTTGTATACCAAGTGACAGTCGATTTATGCCAGCGGCTCTAAAGTCGCTAAACTTTTTGGCTTCTGCGGTGCCAGGATTTGCTTCCATGGTTACTTCAATGTTTTCTGCTAAATTCCCATAGCGTCTTAAATGCCCCAAAATTCGGTCAAACCCAGCACCGGAGAATAGGCTCGGTGTGCCACCGCCTATGAATATGGATACTATTTCACGACTGCTACATTCTGAATAATCGCGATCAAAATCATCGAGAAGGACATCGATATAGTCACGTTCTGGAATATCAGCCGGCGCTTCATGCGAATTGAAATCACAGTAAGGACATTTACGAACACACCAAGGAATGTGTATGTAAAGGCTTAAAGGAGGGGTTGCCAGCATTTCATAAGCTCCCTAAGAGCCTGTCCGCGGTGGCTTAAATCATTTTTAGTTTGTTTGCTTAACTCAGCGGAAGTGCAGTTATGGCTTGGTACAAAGAATAAGGGGTCATAGCCAAACCCGTTTATACCGCATTCTTCAGACAAAATCCGGCCTTCCCATGAGCCCTGACAAATTAAAGGTGTGGGGTCTTGACTGTGCCGCATGAAAACAATGACACATTGGAATCTAGCGGTTCTTAAGGGTTCGGCTACATCGGTCATGTTTAGCAATAACTTCCTGTTATTTTCTTGATCAGCGCCATGCAACCCTGCGTATCTTGCGGAATAAATGCCCGGTTGGCCTTGCAGGGCGTCGACTTCTATTCCCGAATCATCAGCTAAACTTGGCAGCCCTGTTAGCTCACTCGCATGCCTTGCTTTAATAATCGCGTTTTCAACAAAACTCAGTCCGGTTTCATCTGCATCGCTTATGTTGAACATTGATTGAGGTACAAGTTCAATATCTTTGACCGAGAAAATTTGTTGAAACTCGCGGAGCTTACCTTGATTGCTGCTAGCCAAAACGATTTTTTTCATAGGTGATTTATGAGTTCTTAGTAATATGGTAAATGGCAATTTCACCTAAGAAATTTGGCCATGCTTTCATTGCCCAATTTCCTTGATGTTGAGAATCCACTACTGTGCGGGTTAAGACGGTTACGTTTTTCTCCCTGCACAGCGCATCAAAATCTTTAACAGTACAAAAGTGAATGTTTGGTGTGTCATACCAGTTGTGCGGCATGAATTTTGACACTGGCATACGGCCATTGCTTGCCAGACTTAATCGGCTTTTCCAATTTCCAAAATTCGGGAAGGTAATAACACCGTACTCGCCAATGCGCAGCATCTCGTCTACCAATAAATCTGGCTTGCTGGACGCTTGAAGAGTTTGGGTCAGCAGTACTGTATCAAAAGAATTCGATTGAAAATTTGTCAGGCCTTCGTCGATATTTTGCTCAATTACATTAACTCCTTTTTCAATGCATGATTCGATATTTTCAGCATCAATTTCCAAGCCAATACCGTTTACATTTTTTTTCAGCTTAAGATAGTTGAGTAAACTCCCATCTCCGCAGCCGAGATCAAGAACTCGACTTTGTGGCGTTATCCAATTTTGGATAATCTCTAAATCAGGCCGCATCTTTAGATAACTCCTCGAACACACGAGTTAAATAGGCTTTGAATCCACCGATGTACCGGGGGATTGGCAATAGAAATGAATCGTGGCCTTGCTCTGCCTCAATTTCTAGGTAGGAAACTTCCTTTTTCGCTTTCAATAGGTAATCCACAATTTCTCTAGAACGTGCAGGAGGGAATCTCCAATCTGTACTGAATGACATGACTAGAAATTTGCATGAGGCTTGTTCGAAGGCACGGCTTAAATCACCGTCAAAATCGATCGCAGGATCAAAATAGTCTAACGCTTTAGTCATTAAGAGATAAGTGTTTGCGTCGAAGTTTTCGGAGAACCTTTCGCCTTGATAATGCAAATAACTCTCTACTTGAAAATCCACATCGAGGCCAAAGCTTAAAGTGCCTGAGCGTAAATCTCGGCCAAATTTGTCGCCATCAGGATCAAACGGAGTTGTGCTTTTTCCAAATTTTGATCCCATTGCACTGTCGGAAAGATAAGTAATATGCCCTACCATTCTAGCAAGCATTAGGCCTCGCTTAGGATAGGTTCCGGCGTCCAAATAACGGCCGCCGTGAAAGTTGGGGTCATTGGTAATAGATTGACGAGCAACCTCATTAAAAGCAATATTTTGTGCGGATAGTTTTGGCGCAGTTGCTATACAGACAGCGTGCCCGATTCTGTCAGGATAGCTAATGGCCCAGCGCATAACTTGCATACCGCCTAAGCTTCCTCCAACTACAGCAGCCCATTTTGCGATTCCTAGTCTATCGGAGAGCATGGCTTGACTATTAACCCAGTCACGCACGGTAACAACCGGAAAGTCGGGGCCGAAATATTTGCCCGTTACCGGATCTATGGATGCGGGCCCCGTGCTACCGGCACAGCCTCCTAGATTGTTAAGCGAGACCACGAAAAATTGAGTGGTATCTATTGCTTTTCCAGGCCCAATACAATTGTCCCACCATCCGGACTTGGTATCAGAGTTGCTGTGATAACCTGCCGCGTGATGATCGCCACTAAGTGCATGACAGATCAGTATCGCATTTGACCTATCGCTATTGAGCTCACCATAAGTCTCAAAGACTAAATCGAATCCTTTAAGTGACTTGCCACTGCGCAGGGTTAGTTCTTCATCGAAATGAATAGTCTGAGGCTTAACGATGCCAACATTGTCAGATGGAAACTGAAGCGGCATTCGGTCTTTTCCTTGTTTTTGTTTTTTACTTTCCGTCATTTTCGAAGCTTAAACTACCGTTATTCTAAGAGCTAGAAAGGAATGGCGACACTTTTGGGCTTTCACTTTTATGATTTCATGAGTATTTGCCAAGCCTTTAGATTTGGCGATATCACCTAGTTCACCGGCGAACTATCAGGCAAAATAGTAGTATATGGCTGCTGGGTTTTCCGTCTTGAAGCGCTTTGATTACGCGGGTCTTTATCCTCGCCTCACTGCGATGAAGGTCAGCCAGTTCGTCTTAGCCTGAACTCCTTGGCTTGGCCAAACTTGCATCAAACGCCTATAATCACTAGCGCGAGTTGACCGGTTATACCAAAAGTTGTGATTAAAAAATTCTGAACCAGCTGAATCCCGATGAAAATAAAGATTGGCGAGAAATCCATGCCCCCCATCGGAGGTACAATTTTTCTGATCGGCCCCATCACCGGTTCAGTTAACTGCCAGATGAGTTGCAGCAACGGGTGGGGATTCGTACTTCCCGAGAACATCATAACGAATGACATAATGATAGAGCCGATGATGGCGTAGTAGTAAATATTTATAATGAAAAGCAATACACCCACAAACGACCAAGTGATAATGTAGGTGATTGAAGGAATAGTACCCCCATAAACCAAAATCAAGCCGCAGATAGCAATGGCTTCGACCACGAAGGCTAGCGCCAGCGTCGAAAAATCAATGCCCTTGTAGCTAGGGATAACAGCTCTGAATATTTTTACGGCGGGATCGGTTATTCGCACAACGGCTTGAGACATTGGATTATAAAAATCCGCTTTTGCGACTTGAAGTAAAAACCTGAGCAACACTGCCAGCAGGTAAATCCCACCTATAGCATTCACGATAGTACCTAAGGAACTGCCTAAGACTTCCATAATTAACTCTCTTAGCCCTACTTTCTAATTGAAAGGGTAGGCTTTATGACTTTTCATCGAGCTGTGCAGCTAATTGTATCGACCGAGCTTGCGCCGATTTAAGAGCCGTATCGACCAATTCTGATAAATTTCCTAACTGAAACTGTTTTATCGCCTGTTCGGTTGTGCCACCAGGCGAGGTGACATTGAGACGTAAGCGTTCGGTAGATTCGTCGCTAGCTATAGCTAGTTCGGCAGCGCCTAAAGCTGTTTGATAGGTGAGGGTACGCGCTATATCTTCGGTTAGACCCATTTCCTGTGCCGATTTCTGCATCGACTCCATAAATAGGAAAAAATACGCTGGACCACTGCCGGATAGAGCGGTAATCGCATCGATGGCCGATTCTTGTTCTACCCACACACATATCCCTACTGATGACATCACTTTTTCAGCGAGCTCTTTTTGGGCCCTGCTGGCGTGTTCGTTGGCATACAAACCACTTGCCCCTTTTCCCACCAAAGCCGGCGTGTTCGGCATGCAGCGCACAATTGCTGTGCTTGCCCCTAGCCATTGGCCTAAATGAGATGCAGTAATGCCAGCTGCTATGGAGATGATCAGAGGAGAACGTTCGCCTAACAACTTGTTTAGCTCGGCACAGACAATTTTCATTACCTGCGGCTTAACTGCAAGAACTATGATATCGGCGGTTTTGGCGATTTCGGCGCTACTGACCGTTTTGATTCCGCATTCAGACTTCAGTGTGGCAAGTTTGGCAGAATCGAGATCAGCTGCCCAAATAGAGGTTTTCTCGGCCCCTTTGGCGATCATACCGCGAATCAAACTGTTGGCCATGTTGCCGGCACCAATAAATCCAATGACTGAGAGCTTGGATTCTGTGGCTTGTGTTTGGGAGTTACTGTTGCTCAACGGCATCGCTAATATTGAATCCCTGACTAAGTGGTTATCCTAACTTATTCTAACGCATTTTAACTTGAGACGAATACTGAGGCGTTCAATACTAAAGACTGGTCTTAGACGGGTCTGCTGCCAAATAAAGCAGTGCCAATCCTTATCATTGTCGAGCCCTCTGCAATGGCGGCCTCGAAGTCATTACTCATCCCCATGGATAAGGTATCCATTGTAGGGTAGCGGGCCGCAAGTGCTCTAAACTCAAGGTTAAGCTCATTGAAACTAGCCCGTTGATCTTGATAATTGGACTCAGGCGCAGGGATTGCCATCAAGCCTCTTAGGGTCAGGCCAGGTAACTGCGCCACCAGTGCGCAAATATCGGCGGTATTTTTCAGTGTTGTCCCTGATTTGCTCTGTTCTTGGGATAAATTTACCTGTACGCAGATATTCAAGGCCCCTTGGTCTTTGGTGCGCTGTTCACTTAAGCGGCGTGCGATTTTCTCTCTATCGACACTGTGTACCCAGTCAAAATTTTCAGCAATTGCCTTGGTCTTATTCGACTGAATGGGCCCAATAAAGTGCCAGATCAACGGCAATTTCTCAAGCGCTTGGATCTTATCTAAGGCTTCTTGCAAATAGTTTTCACCGAAATTGTGAATTCCATGCTGGGCTGCGATCTCGATGCCCTGTGCGCTATGTTTTTTACTAACAGCAAGTAGAGTCACTGAATTTTGAGGGCGTTTGTACTGGGATTCAAATTGACGAATGTCAGCGATAATGCGTTCAATATTTTCTGCTATGCTGGTCACGTTTTCTCTGAAGTAATGGCTAGTGCGGTCTGGGAACTTTGCTGCAGGACAGGTACTATAGGCGAGTAAGGCCTTTATTGCCAGTATGAGTTACCGAGCTGGAAGCGCAGAATGAACGAAGGAAGTAAGTAGCGAGTGCTTAAAAAGAAGGGCTGAGCAAGCGGACAATCCAAATAATATTAATAACGACTGTCATAGGTAAGATTGATGGATATTACAGAGCTTTTGGGATTTAGCGTCAAGCAGGGCGCATCGGATTTACACATTACCGCAGGCATGCCGCCACTTATTCGTGTGGACGGTGACATTCGCCGCATTAATGTTCCTGAGATGGATCACAAGGAAGTTCATGGCCTTATCTATGAAATAATGAATGACAAGCAGCGTAAGGACTATGAAGAGTTTTTGGAAACTGACTTTTCATTCGAGGTGCCGAACTTGGCGCGATTTCGAGTCAATGCGTTTATGCAAAATCGCGGCGCTGCGGCTGTGTTCCGAACTATTCCCTCAAAAGTCCTTACCATGGAGCAGCTAGGCATGGGGGAGATCTTTCGTAAGATTTCGGAAGTGCCACGTGGCCTAGTCGTTGTTACCGGGCCAACAGGCTCAGGTAAGAGTACTACGCTTGCGGCAATGGTAGATTACATCAACGATACAAAGTACGAACATATTCTTACTATCGAAGACCCAATAGAATTTGTACATCAAAGCAAGAAGTGTCTAGTTAACCAGCGTGAGGTACACCGCGATACTCATGGTTTTAACGAAGCGCTGCGCTCGGCACTACGTGAGGATCCAGATATTATCTTGGTTGGTGAGCTGCGTGATCTCGAGACAATTCGATTAGCTTTAACAGCGGCAGAAACCGGTCATTTGGTTTTTGGCACATTGCATACGACTTCTGCAGCTAAAACGATCGACAGGGTGATCGACGTGTTTCCAGCCGCCGAGAAAGACATGGTGAGATCGATGCTGTCTGAATCATTGCAGTCGGTGATTTCTCAAGCGCTTCTGAAAAAGCCTGGAGGCGGACGCATAGCAGCTCATGAAATCATGATGGGTACACCAGCTATCCGTAATCTGATTCGAGAAGACAAAGTTGCGCAGATGTATTCTTCTATTCAGACTGGTGCTTCGGTAGGAATGCAAACTCTTGACCAATGCCTCAAAGATTTGGTTGCCAAAGGTTTGGTGTCACGAGAAGAAGCTAAGGGAAAAGCAAAAATGCCAGATAGTTTCTAAATAAATACTCAAGAGGTTTCTAAGGGAGCCCCTGAGTGTTTTTATTAGACCAATCTCGGTATTCGTTAAACCAATTTTGCAAAATAATCTGAGCTGCTATGTCATCAATAGCGGCTTTTTTTTTGCCATAGCCGTTCTCGCCAGCTACCATTTCAATGGCTTCTTTTGAAGATAAGCGCTCGTCCATTCCAAAGCTAGGTTTGCCAAATCTTCCATGGAGTCTGTTAGCGAACTTTGTAGCTCGCACGGAAAGCTCGCTTTGAGAGCCATCTAAGTTATAAGGCAAGCCAACAACAAATATATCCGGTTTCCATTGGGTAATCAGATTTTCTATATCTTGCCAATTCGGGATTCCATCTCTGGCTTTAATGATTTTGATGGCTTGGGCGGTGCCTGTAAGACTTTGCCCAAAAGCCACGCCAATTTTCTGTGTGCCATAATCAAATGCCAGCGCGGATAGCGTCACACCAGGCTTAGGTGGAAGAAAATCGAGGCTCATTAATTGAATTCCGTGATCACGAGTGGCCTGCCTCTGGTGGTATTTGATTTAAGTTAATACCAAGCTGAGCTGCGGCAGAGCTGGCCATAGTGCTGTAGCGGTTGGAGAAAAGCAGTTCGTTTTTTGCCGGTGCGTTCAGCCAAGAATTTTCAGCGATCTCGCGCTCTAGTTGACCCGCATCCCAGCTTGCACAACCAAGGGCAATGACGTAATTCTCTGGACCTTCCCCGTTAGCAATATCTTCGAGAATCGTGCGTGAAGTACACAGAGAAATTTCATCGCTGATTGAAACAGATGATTCCCAAGATTTACTCGAATTGTGAAGTATAAAACCCTTATCCCTCTCTACCGGGCCACCGGCAAGCACTTTTTGCTCAGCAAATTTTTCGGCGTCTTTGTCACAAACAATATTTAATTCATCGAATATATCTGATACCGATGCGGTTAGCGGCTTGTTGAGAACAATTCCAAGGGCACCATCTGCAGAGTGCTTCCACATATAAGTCACCGTGCCTGCGAAAAAAGAATCCTGCAGCTGTGGCATAGCGATAAGAAATTGATTTTCTAAATTTATGTGAGGAGTTGTACTAGTCATAATCCTTACAATTCAATAAACTAAAAACTGGTTAAAGCGTTCCCTTCATGGAATCGCCACGTGCGTATAATTTCAAGTATATCGACATCGGCAAGCATTTCATCTGGAAAGGGCGCAAACGGCGAGGCCATTTCTACGATTCTAATTGCCGCCTGGTCCAGCATGCTGTGCCCTGAGGATTGCAGTATTTGGATGTCGTCGACTTTGCCGTCAGGCAGAATAGCTACCAAAAGTCTTAAGCTACCATAAAGTCTGTCACGCCGAGCCTGATCTGGATAATTAACGTTCCCGACTGCTTCTATTCTTCGGCGCCAAGTATCTAGGTAGAGTGCGTCTTCGCTCTTCTTTGTTGAGGCTGACGAAATAGTATATTTACGCGGCCTGCGCGCATATTCCTGTCGCTGGCGATCTAGCTGGGCTTGCAGGCTAGCGATAGCTAAACTCAAATCTGCCTCTGTCGATTCATCCGAAAGTGGTAACTCTTCTTCCGGAGGAGTTTCTTCTAGCTGCTGATCAATTTGCACCGCGCTTTGCACCGATGTGATCACAGCCGCATCTTGGCTCTCGATAGGATTAGAGAGGTTAGTGCTTTTTGGAGATGGGACTACTTCTTGGATAGTATCAGCGTTGAAATCAGATTCAAAAGGGGTGCTTGGTGCCACAGATTCGTCGATGGTACCGCTGCCTACTTGGTTTTCCTGAGCAAGAAAATCTGCATCATCAGGCGCAATTTCACTTCGATACTGAGCAAGAGTTATTTCGAGCGCGGGTTCACTATTCAATTCATCCAAATAAGTAAACCCCACTCCAAGAATGAGAATGCCATGCACGCAGGCAGAAAGGAAAACTGTGAATCCAAACCGCTCTTTTGATAAATCCTCGTCAGAATTTTCCATAGGAAACTCGCAAAAATTTAATCAAGTGCTATTTCTCTAGCTGCTTGGCAATGCAAGCCATAAGCTCGCCTGCAATATCGAGATCGTAAGCCTTATCGATTTCTCTTACGCAGGTTGGGCTTGTAACATTAATTTCTGTCAAGTAATCCCCGATGACATCTAGGCCAACAAACAGCAACCCCTTTTCAACTAAGGTTGGGCCTACTTGAGCTACTATCCACCGATCTCTATCACTTAATGGTTGTGCAACACCAGCACCGCCCGCTGCCAAATTACCGCGGGTTTCGCCAATGGCTGGAACGCGCGCAAGGGCATAGTCAATTGCTACGCCATTGATCACCAAAATTCTTTTGTCCCCGTTACTTATTTCGGGAACAAATTTTTGCGCCATGATCTGACGACGACCATTATCGGTAAGGGTTTCTATTACAACACTGATGTTCGGGTCATTCGGCTTAATTCGGAATATGGAGGCGCCGCCCATGCCATCGAGAGGTTTGTAGATAACATCTTGATGAGTTTTATAAAAGTCTTTGAGCTTGGCGGCGCTGGACGACACAATTAGCGGTGGGCAGCACTGTGGGAACTGTGTGGCGAATAGCTTTTCGTTGCAGTCTCTCAGACTTTGAGGGTTGTTAACTATTAGGCAGCCTTCTCTTTGTGCTTGCTCTAGTATGTAGGTCGAGTAAACAAAGTCCATATCGAAAGGGGGGTCCTTGCGCATTAGAATCACATCTAATGAGGCAAGCGATTGATCACTTTCAGATCCCAAAGTATACCAATCTGACTCATCGTCTTTGACAACAACCGGGCTCATAATGCCGTGAGCCGAGCCTTGGTCAAGATACAGGTCAGACTGCTGCATATAAAAGAGCTCCCATCCTTGGCGCTGGGCTGCGAGCAGCATTGCCAAGGTGGTATCTTTTTTTACAACGATTGATTCTATGGGATCCATGACGACCCCAAGTTTTACACTCATCCTAAACCCTTAATTTTTTTGTGCTTACTAAAACCATCCATAGTGGAAATAATATCTCACTTTGGGTAGCAACACTATTATGGGAATAACTAGGAATATCGAGTGATGCTGAACTTTGGGAAGTTAAAGGCGGGAATAGGGGGGAATAGGCGGTAGAAATAAGCGGTAATAGAAAGGACAAGTGTCTCCTAGAGCGTGAAAAGGTTTATACTGGTAAGCTGATTTAGCCGTGGTAGATAAGTTGTGAAAGCAGTAGCGTATATTTGGGGAATTGGCGGAGTCTTACTTTTGCTTGGCTTCGCAGTTTATCGGTTGGCACCTATGGCATATGCTCTTAGCGGATTTCCATTAAGTCCTCTTCACTGGTTCTCCCTAGTGCTGACGGTAGCCTACATGGCCTATGCGGAGGGCTATAAAGGGTTTCATCTAGCTTTTGCCCCCAGAGTTGTTGCTAGAGCTCGTTATTTGGCTCAACACCCTAAGCCTCATCATTTGTTACTAGCTCCCCTGTTTTGCATGTGCTACATCCATACCACGCGCAGGCGTCAATTAATTTCAATAGGTTTGACCTGTATGGTGCTCGGTTTTGTCTTCATCGCTCGCCAGTTACCTCAGCCTTGGCGGGGTATATTAGATGCTGGGGTTGTCGTCGGTCTTGGTCTAGGAATCGCATCGATCTTCTATTTTTTGATTTCCGCGCACGGCCAGTCCGAGCAATTTGCCGCTCTTGCGGAAGTGCCAATTGAGGCCTAATGGATAAGCAGCCTGGATGGATACAATGAAATCCGAAAAAAGCTGCGCGATCGTCATCACTTATCAGCCCGATATCACAGCGCTTTTGAAACTTCTTGGACAATTAAATAAGGAAGTTGATTTTGTTGTAGTCGATAACGGATCGGTTGATATCGAGCACATTGCAGAATCAATCTATGTTTATAATCGCTGTAAGAACCTAGTTCGTCTGAATGAAAATGTTGGTTTGGCCAAAGCGCTAAATCATGGTGTTGACTGGGCCATCGAGAATCAATGCGACTATGTATTTCTTTTCGATCAAGATAGCAGCCTTTGTGATTTATTTATTAGAAGGATGATTAGCGCCTATCAGGACGCTAGCGAATACAGCGAAAAAGGCATCGCGGCAGTGGGCCCTAGGCTCATTAACCCACAGTCAATGAGGCAAACTCCATTCAAGTTATTTAATCGCTTAGTACTTAGATCTGATCGACCTTTTGCTAATTCGACAATCCATTTCACAGCTGATTTTTTAATTACCTCAGGCTCCTTAATTGTATTAAAGCATTTTGCCGACATAGGGGGCATGAAGGAAAATTATTTTATCGATAATGTGGATTTAGAATGGTGCTTCCGGGCTAAGTCAAAAAACTATGATCTTATTGGCACCGATGCTGCAGTGCTTTACCATGCCATCGGCGAGCGAAGTCTGAATCCTTTGGTTCGCGCCGGTATAATGGCTCAGCATAATCCCTCCCGGACCTATTATTCGAGCCGTAATCGCACGCATTTATATTCAGTGAAATATTCCCCACTAGGTTGGAAAATAAGAGATGTCGTTAGATTCGGCCTCAAGACCCTAGGGTTATTGATTTCATCGCCAGAGCGAAAGCAATACTGGAAAAATATTCGCTCTGGTATTAAAGACGCGAAATCGCTAAGCTAGATCTGATCCTTTTATTCATTGATAATATTAAATGACTGCCCCTTCCAATATTGCCCCCAAGCCTGATTTTGTGTTTAAGCACAAGATTGCTATTGTGCTGTCAATCTATAATGGCGAAAAGTATCTAGTAGAACAGATCGATTCTTTGCTCAGCCAAACCTATAAAAACTTAGTGATTGTTATCCGAGACGATGGCTCAGACGATAAGTCGTTTGCGATAGCAGAAAAATACGCATTAATGCATCCTCAGCGTTTTCATGTTTTGGCGCTGGATAATCAAAACAAGGGGGCCAGTGGCGGATTTGCATTTCTCATGGAATATGTTTTAGCCAATAAGATGACGCTTGGTCTTGAAAAAGGCTACCTAATGTTTTGTGACCAAGATGATGTTTGGTTTGACGAAAAAGTTGAAATGCAAATGAGTGCAATGTTGAAGGCAGAGGAGGCTGGCGGGGACTGCCCCGTGCTGATTCATAGTGACCTGCAAGTAGTCTCGTCGGAAAAAAGTTTAATAGCTAAATCGTTTGTTGTATTTCAAGGACTGGAAATCAAGAGGAGCACGTTTCCTAACTTGATTATTAGCAATCTAATAACAGGGTGTACTGCGCTGGTTAACGAGGCTTTGGCGGTGAAAGCTTTACCGATTTCAGATAAAGCGATTATGCATGATTGGTGGCTAGCAATTGTCGCTGCTGCCTTTGGGAAAGTAATTTTTTTAGATATGCCACTTATTTACTATCGCCAGCATGAGAACAACACTATTGGCGCCAAAGAATTTATTAGGCCACCGTTAACAAGGTTAAGCTTTTGGCGGCGCTTAGTGTCAAGCAAAGCTAACCCACACCTAAATGAAGTCGGTATTCAGGCAGCGCAGTTCCAGCGCTCTTTTGGAAGAGAGCTTACTGCGCGAAATAATCTCGTGCTCTTTTTATGTTCAGGTATGCGTATAAAAGTCGGATTTATTCAGCGAGGGTTTTACCGATTGGCAAGGCGCTTTTAATCATTAAAGTTTAGACTCGTAAACTATAGTCCTCAACGCGAAGAGTTAGCGCCTTGTTGTAGTAAGGATCTCCTTCTTCGAAATAAACCGCGTGGCGCTTACGGATATAGGCTGACTCTGTCTCAAATTGAATACGCTGTAGAGAATTCATATCATCCAAATATTTAGGGCGGGTTTTAGATTCAAAATGATAGAGTTTGGCAAAAGGAGTGCATAGAACTTTGTAGTTTTGCTCTCTTAGTCGAAGGCAAAAGTCCACATCGTTATAAGCAACGCCTAACTCTTCATTAAACCCGCCTATTTCCAGCGCGATGCTTCGACGAATAAGCATACAAGCACCAGTAACTGCGGAACAGTTTCGAACCACTGTGGCGTAGCCAAAATAGCCAGGCGATTTAGCATCACTATGCTTGAATGCGTGACCAGCAATTCCTCCCAACTGCATGATTATGCCTGCATGTTGCACTGTATCATCCTCATACAATAGCTTCGCCCCTACTGCGCCTACACCCTCTTTGACCCCGCAATCTAGCAGGCTTTCTATCCAGTCTTCACTAATTACAGTCATATCGTTATTCAATAACAAGGCGTACTCTGATGAGCACTCACTTATGCCCCAGTTATTTATAGCTGACCAGTTAAAAGGGATGTCTAATGTTTGCAAGTCGATGCGCTTTTGGTGGCTGGCAAATTCAGCAACTTTTTCAAATTCGGATGCATCGCTGTTATTAGATATAAGTAGAATACTAAAATTGCTGTAGCTCGAAAGCGCGATGGATTCTAAGCATTCAATTGTCATCTCAGCCTTATTGTGGAAAGGTATTATGATAGTAACGCTGGGATTGCCTGACTCTCTTTGGATTCTATAGAGGCCCAAGTGTTCAGTGGTCGAAACTTTAGCTGGGAGGGGCTCATGACTAACGTGGTCGCTAAGTGCGTTGAGGGCTGCGCTGTAGGCATAACTTTTGGCATCGCCACCGCCTGATACACTGCCCGGGATGATTCGCCAATGGTAAAGGACACGGGGGATGTGAGTGAATTTCTGAGTGATTTGACTAATCCTTAACGTCAGATCAAAGTCTTGGCTTCCTTCAACTCCAAGTCGAAATCCACCAACCGCATCAATAATTGATCTTCGCACTACACCAAAATGACCGACATACATCATTGATTCTAGTAATTCTGGTGACCAGTCAGGCTTAAAATGAGGTTGGCAGAACTCGCCTTTTTCATCAATTTTATCTTCATCTGTATAAAGATAATCTATGCTTTGATCTTCATTTAGGGCTTGGACTACAAACCACAATGCGTCTTTATGAAGTTCATCATCATTGTCCATTAGGCCAATAAATTCGCCTTTAGCGATCTTCAGCGCATCATTAGAAGCACCTGAAATATGCTGGTTCTTTTTTCCATATTGAACTTTCACTCGATCATCTTTAAGAGCCCAGAACTGCAAGCACTCAATTGTTGCTGGGCTGGTGGATGCGTCATCGTGCAAACATAATTCCCAGTTGGTATAGGACTGTGCGAGCACAGATTCAATGCAGGCATCGAGCCACCTTTTTTCGACGTTAAAAACGGGCACAATGATAGAAATTAGAGGGCTATAGTTGAATTCTTCCGAAGGGCTTTCCTCCTTTGGCTGCAGTGTGCGATAAACTTCATATTGAGTTTTTAAGTCTAAACCGATGAAATCGCCAGACTCGATCAACTTTGAAGGATTCGCCATCCGTTCAAGCTTTATCTTTTCTCGGGTAACCGTGCCCTCGGCATCAACGAATTCCAACGCTGTCACGCTAACACTATCTAGTTTTATGAAAACGTTAAGGCCAGACTTTTCGGCATCAGGTACAAGGGGAAATGCTCTGCGTATGTCTTCACGGTAGGATCCGTAATTCAAGGCTATGCTGACACCATCAACAATCGCGGATACGCTTAGGATCGAGGGAGATTTTATTGCCCAGCCTCTAATAAACAGGTAGTTGTTGAATATAACAGCTCGATCGATTGTGAAACTAAGTGGATAGGTAAATTGATGGTCGCTAGCAACTGAATCTAGCGGATGTACTTTTTCCTCACTTACACTAGCTGCTTGTGCATCCCTAATGTGTTTTTTTCTGGTTGGCTTAACAACTTTTTTAATAAGTCGGCCTATTCTTCTGTAAGGCCCCATGATCTTCCAGCTAGTCGAATCTAGCATGGTTCGCAGCGCGCTATCTAACGCAGCGGTATGTCGGTGGAGGCTATCGAGTTGTTGATCTTTACTGAGGGCTTCCAAACGTGCTTTTTCTATAACTTTTTCTATAGCTTTTGATGCGTCCTCGAGTCTGCCTTGCATTTGCTGAATCTGCAGATTTGAGTTTTGTATTGCCTTGTCAGCGCCGATAAGTTGTCTATGTAATTTACTATTTTCTAAGTTGGACTCATGCACTCGAGTATCAGAATTTTGAATTTGTGTATTAAGGTTAGCCAATTCTAGGTTCGACTCATGCACTCGAGTATCGGAATTTTGAATTTGTGTATTAAGGTTAGCCAATTCTAGGTTCGACTCGTGGACCCGAGATTGCGATTTGTAAATCTCACTATTAAGTTCAATGATTTCGTCAGTCTGGTCTAAGAATCCTAATAAATCATTAAGTTGCTCTCCAGTCCAAATCCTTAGCCATTTCTCAAATAACTGGGCTCTTCCCTGACCTCTAAGGTTGCTATTTTGGTATCGATCGCTGTCCTTGTCACTGGCTGTTTGTGAATCGCCCCCTTCACGGTAAAAGGCGCTTAAGTTCGAGATATGGACAAAATTGGTATGTTGATTTAACTGAAGCCAAAAATCCCAGTCTTCAAAAA
>JBLHTH010000054.1:0-18113 GCA_047627195.1 Pseudohongiellaceae bacterium
AAACAGTCGTAGCTAAAACCTAATTCTAAGCTGCTCGGTATTGAGTGGTCGGTAAGGGCAGCTCTAAGTTTGAATCAGATCTTCTGTTTGACTTGTTATATTTTCTAGCACTCTTTGGCTTTGATCCATATCAGAAAACCAGCTTTTATCGCTACCTTAAATCCTAGATTTAAGTCCAAGGTTTGCTTAGCGGCAGAAGCGGTCGTTTTTAGACTCCGATCTCATTGTCAGATAGGCGTTTCTGACGCCCAGCTTTGTGATCTAGAATTTTTAGTAAAACGTCATCCAGCCTTTTACGAGCTTAAGTGGTAAAGCTTGTAATCGACAAGGATGAATTTGGCCAATAGTCATTGATTTAAGTAAGCGTGTGTTTTGGGCATCCTTACGTTGTTGATAAATTTGCTTGATAGCAGCTTATTTGTTGAGGCCAACCGGCGCGGAGGGTTTTACAGTAGATTACTTCTGCTCGAATTCGACAAGGCCGAAAAAGTAAGATTGAGTTCGGGGTTTTCACCACTGCGCACAAGGTGCGGTGTATTTTATCCTGCTAATTTGTCCTCGAGAAAAATTGGTACTCTTTGAATCTACACATTGCTGTGTGTCATGACGTTCTTTTTATCGAGCCGCTTAACCCAGAGCGTTTTATCTAAACTAAATTTTTGATAAGATTGCTCTATTCGAGTTATAAAAACACAAAAAACGGTCAGGCTGCATGACGACTCACTACCTAGCATCAACTAATAGATATCACATTCTCTGGATGGTGATCGTCGTGATTTGCACTTGGTCCATCCCTAGGCCTGCGTTAGCTCAATTGCTGCCCGTCATTGAAAACCCTGAGCAATACCGGCTTCCCGCTGACATGAGCCGAGTTAACTTTTATCTGATTACAGTGGATGTCGGAGACTCGGTTTACGATAACTTTGGCCATACGGCCTTGCGTATGTATGATGAAAATAGCAATGAGGACACAGTATTTAACTGGGGCTATTTTAACCTTCAAGGAGGGGTGGTTGGATTCTCTTACAACTTTTTTAAGGGAATAATGAACTATTCGCTAGTCACGAATACGCCAGCTTTTGAGTTTGCCCAATATCGAAGGCAAGAGCGAGCGGTCTGGCAAGACAAAATCAATCTGACTAGTTCGCAAAAAGAAATCCTTTACCGGCGCCTGATGTGGAATCAAGAGCCAGAGAACATTGTCTACCCTTACCAGTATTTTTTCGACAACTGCACGACCAAGATTAGAGACTACCTGAACGAAGCTGTGGGTGGCGCAATTGCAGAAAGTTTTAATGGCACGACAAGCTCAACATTTAGAGACCAGATTAGATCTCACTATGCGTCGGTTGCATTGATTGACTTCTCGCTCGATATTTTAATGAATAGCAATATCGACAGGCAGATGACCGAGTGGGAGAATATGTTCTTGCCTCTTAATTTTCGTGAGCGACTTCGTCAGTTGCCCTCTAATGTCGCTGAGAACTCAGAGAAGCTTGAATTTCTGTCTGCTGCGCAAGCCGTCATGGAGTTTCCGCCGCCGACGGTTCAAACAGGTGGCTATCGCGCGGCTTCTATAATTCTTGCAGGGCCGGTATTGTTTCTGTTTTTGATGTTGAAGAAAATTCCAATGTCATATTTTGCCACTCACTCGCGTTTGAGTTTAAAGGTAGCGACTTTTAACTTTCGCTTGCTCGGTTTGCTCGGTCTACTCACGGCACTATTTAGTGGGGTCTATGGACTTTTGATGCTTGCAAGCTGGTTTGTATCTGACCATTTAGATTTACACCACAATTTGAATTTACTGGTTTTCTGGCCTACCGATTTATTTGGTATTGTAGTCGCTCTGCGCTGGCTGTTTCTTTGTAAGCCATGGCCTACTAATCACAACACATCGCCGTTTATTACCTACTATATTATCGCTCACATCATCGGCATGATAATTTTCACTGCGGTTGCTGTGTTTGGCTCTGCCGCGCAGCACTTGGATGATGTGCTGATTTACGTCGTTCCTGGTTTCTTCTTATTTACTGTATTGGTGTGGCTAGTAGGCTTTGAGCCGGTCAGGCCGAAAACTATGTTTTTCTGAGCGCGTTCTTCTAAATATGTTTTTCTAAAAGAGACAGTTACCACTATGCCGATTTTAAAAAGTAAGAATGCGGAGCGAGCCACAAAGTTGGACCTGATTGCCGCTAAGGTTGCGCGCGGGTCTGCTAGATTGAAAGCGCTGAGTGAAAGTACACCTGAAGAGGCACGCGCCGTTCGAGAATCTATAGGCAATCCTTTTGCTCCGCCTCCTGCCGAGCTTGCCAGCATAAGTGATCACAGGGCTAAATTGGACTCTGGGACTATCGGCATACGAGTGTACCGGCCCAAGATAGAAAAGGCTGGGCTTCAGAGCGCTCTGATTTTTTATCATGGCGGTGGTTATGTCTTAAGCAATGTTGAGCAGTATGACACTGTGGCTCAACAGCTTTGTTTTCACAGCGACTGCGTCGTCTTTTCGGTTGATTACAGGCTCGCGCCTGAGCACAATATTAAGCAAATTCATGAGCAGGGATATCAGGCTTACCAATGGATTAGAGAGCGCGCTGATGAGTTTGGTATTGCTCTTGATAGAATCGCTATGGGAGGAGACAGCGCTGGAGGAAATTTAACTATTGCTGTGGTGCTAGCCTGCAAGCGTAAGGGTTATCCGATGCCTACTTTTCAATTGCTTATCTACCCCTCGGTTGATTTAGCTATGAGCTTTCCTTCTATCGATGAATTTTCGGATGGATACTTCTTGACGAAACCTAATATGAGCTGGTTCCGCGGGCACTACCTTGAAAATAAAAGACAGGCTAATGACCCAGCTCTGAATTTCTTAGAACATGATCTTGTGGGTTTGCCGCCGGCCTATCTAATGACAGCAGGCTTCGATCCTTTGAGAGATGAAGGCAAGGCATTCGTGGATAAAATGGTTGAGCAGGGTGTTGATGTTGAGCATGAATGCTATACCGATATGATTCATGGCTTTATCTCCTTCGCTGGCGGAATCGGCTCTGGAATGGAGTGCTTGAAAGACATGGGATTAAGGCTAAAAAAAGCGCTATCGTAGGCCATGTTCAGCAGAGCGCTGGCCAAATATAAAGCAAAAAAAGGCCAGATTTCTCTGGCCTTTTTATTTAAATCGCATTTTCTTGGGCTTATTTTCTAAGCCAAAGCTTTTTAAGGAGCGACTAATTCAACTCTTCTGTTCTGCTGGTAGGTGCTCTCGCCAGTGCCGCGCTGAGCTGGCTGCTCTTCGCCGTAGCTGACCACTTCAATCTGGCTGCGTGAAGCGCCATTTACTATTAGATAATTCAGTATAGCTGTTGCTCTGCGCTCACCTAGAGCCAGGTTGTACTCTCTAGTTCCTCGCTCGTCTGCATGTCCTTCCAAGCGAACGCGCTTGCTAGAATCTGCAGCTAAAGCTTGTGCGTGAAAACTCAACACGTCTCTATCCGCTGCGCGAAATTCGGCGATATCGAATTCAAAGTAAAATACTTTAGTATCTAGTGCTGCAAGCATTACTCGCTCAGCCGCTTCGGCGGCTCGGGCTTCGGCAGCTTCTGCCTGTTCGCGTGCACGTCGTGTAGTGCCCTCAATTCCGCTTTCTGCCACTTCTTGAGTATCCTCAGCTGCTGCTTCGTCGCTGGTTGAGCTGCATGCGGCAAACGCGGTAAGTGAGACCAAAAGTAGTGCCAGTCTAGTAATCTGAGAAATATTCATGGCTGCTCCTATCCCGGTTATTCGCCGGTGATGTTGTTGTCTAAAATGTTATCTAAAATGTTATCTAGAACATCGTCTTCCACGTCATCGAAAATATGGTCGAAAATGTTGCAGAAAGTGTTACAGGACATGTCTCAAAGAACGTTTCAGAGAATTGACTAATTTTCGTAAAATTCGATGAAATTACAAGGTCTTATCTGTGGCGCGAAGCATACCTCATCTAATGATACGTTTTCAAGAACCTCGGATGATTTTGTCGGCCTTCTTAAATAAGGTCAATCCCTTGTCAGTTTTGGGTGTTTAGGCCGGTTTAATTCCGAACAAGCGTTCGATTATTGTTTATTTTGGCTAGCTTTCGATGGTAATCTTGGGGTTCTAAAATTCCCCAAACACCTATAAACATCCAGACATAAGTTCGGTTGCTGTCCTTTAAATACAATCAAAAGGCCTCGATTTAACGGGAACGTCTGGCTTAAGGAGAATCAAGTTGAACGCTGATTATACTGCCGACGAACTGGCATTTGAAAATGAGGTTAGAACGTTTCTGGAGAATGAATTTCCGGCTGAGTACAAAGCTAAAGTAGATGCCAACATTCGGTTAGGCAAAGAAGAACTAACCAACTGGCAGAAAATTCTTTTTAGGAAGGGTTGGGCTGCCACTAGCTGGCCTGAAGAACATGGAGGTCCGGGCTGGACTCCTACTCAGCGTCATATTTTCGCAACGGAACTGGGTATGATTGGTGCGCCAGAACCTGTGCCGTTCGGTATGAAAATGGTGGCTCCGGTTATCATGGCTTATGGCACTGAAGAGCAGAAGAAGCGATTCTTGCCGGATATCTTAGAAAGTAACGTGTGGTGGTGTCAGGGTTATTCGGAACCAAACTCAGGTTCTGATTTAGCCTCGCTAAAAACAGCGGCAGTACGAGACGGGGATGAATACGTTGTCAACGGTCAAAAAACCTGGAATACGTACGGGCAATATGCCGATTGGATTTTCTGCTTAGTGCGTACTGACAACACGGTGAAGAAACAAGAAGGTATCAGTTTCCTTCTAATCGACATGAAAACGCCAGGTATAACCCTGAAGCCTATCGTATTGATCGATGGCCACCATGAAGTCAATGAAGTCTTTTTTGATGACGTGAGAGTGCCCGCTGAAAACTTGATCGGTGAAGAAAATAAAGGTTGGACCTACGCTAAGGTCTTATTGACACATGAGAGAACAAATATCTCTGGTGTTCCTCGCGGCAAGCGTAGACTCAAAGCGCTTAAACGCATAGCTGCAGAGACTGATGATGGTTTTGGAGGCACCATGCTAGAAAACTCGTCATTTAAGAAGAAAGTAGCTGAGGCGGAAATTGATCTTCAAGCACTTGAGTATGCTGAACTTCGCACACTGGCCGCATTGAGCGTGGGTAATGCTCCGGGACCGGAAAGCTCGATTCTAAAAATTGTGGGTACTGAGTTGGCGCAAAGTATCGATGCTTTGTTCGTTGAACTTGCGGGTATACACAGCCTGCCTTTTGTCCCTGAACAATTCGAAAATGGTTTTGAGGGTCATGCTGTTGGACCGGGCAATGCAGCTTCATCAGCATTGACTTACTTTAATAACAGAAAATTAACGATATTCGGCGGATCCAATGAGATTCAGCGCAACATAATTAGTAAAGCGGTACTTGGGCTTTAAACTAAATTATAAACGCTGACTTGAACCGAATAGATAACAACAAATAAACAAAGAGGAAGAGAAGTGGATTTTTCATACACCGAAGAACAACAAATGCTTCAAGAGAGTGTCTTGAAGTTTGTACAGAATCAATACGACTTTGCTACTCGCAACGAAATCATCGCTAGTGATGAGGGCTACAGCAAAGAATACTGGTCTCTATTTGCTGAACTTGGCTGGTTAACTGTGCCATTTAACGAAGCTGATGGCGGCTTTGGTGGCTGCGCTGTGGATATGGTTGTAATGATGGAAGAATTTGGCAAAGCCATGCTGGTTGAGCCATTTGCTGGAACCGCGATTCTTGCAGGGCGATTAATTAGTGACCTTGCTGAAGGCGAGGCTCGCACCGCCCTTATTGGCCAAATAATGGAAGGCAGTCTTCAGATATCTCTGGCCTACGCCGAATCTGGCAGCCGATTCAATGCTGCCAGCGTGAGAACCACTGCAAAAGCAGATGGCGACAATGTCATTATTTCCGGCACTAAGGTTGCTGTATTAAGCGGCAGCGCTACAGAAAAGTTGCTGGTTGTTGCCCGTGAATCTGGCAAGGATACCGACCGCAGCGGAATATCTGTGTTTCTTATTGACGCAGATGCACAAGGCGTAACCCTGCATAGCTATGCCAACGTTGACGGCAAGAGCGCATCGGAAATTACCCTGAGCAACGTAACAGTGCCAAGCTCTGCGCGTATTGGCGCTGCGGGCACCGCTATCGATGCACTCGAAGCTGCTATTGATCGAGCTACGCTTGCTAGCGCCGCCGAAGCCCTCGGGGCAATGGAGTCTCTTTTAACAAAGACAGTAGAGTACAGTAAAACCCGAAAACAGTTCGGAACTGCTATTGGTACCTTTCAAGCCTTGCAACATCGTATGGCCGATATGTTTATCGAATGCCAATTGGCGCGCTCTATAGTTGTTATGGCAGCCATGAAAATGGACAGTGACGAAAGCACTGCAGATAAGGCCAAAGCGGTGTCAGCAGCAAAAAGCCGAGTCGGCAAAGCAATTAGCAAGGTTGGGCCAGAAGCTGTGCAAATTCATGGCGGCATTGCCACCACTGAAGAATTAGATGTCGGGCATCTGTTTAAGTGCGTTACCGCGCTTGAGATGCAGTACGGCAATACTGATTATCATACCGCACGCTTTGCGTCGCTTTAAACCAGTCGAACTCATCTAATGAGCGAATTGATACTGGTTCGTCATGGGCAGGCTTCTTTTGGTAAAGCCTCCTACGACAAACTTAGCGATAAAGGCATTGAACAAGCGAAGATACTCTCTCGTCACTGGCTAGCGACGGGAGAGCGTTTTGATCATGCTTACAGTGGTACATTGCTTAGGCAACGTGAAACAGTGGCTGAACTGCTTACCCAAGTCGATGGTGAGCTCGGCGCGGCAACTGAATTACCTGCTCTGAACGAATACAACGGCGACCCTCTAATGCGCATTTATCTGCGCGATCACCACGCTGACTCGGAAGACGAAATCGAGTGGCCTATCAAAGATCCTAAGAAATTCCAGCTGCTATTTGAAAAAGCTACAGCCAAGTGGATAGTCGGCGAACTTGTGCCAAATGACGAGGACACGGAATTCGAGCATTTTCATGCTTTTCAGCAGCGAGTTCATAGCGTGATAGACGAAATTATGAACCTTCATCAACGTGGCAGCAAAATACTAATCTCTACTTCTGGCGGCGTCATAGCCATGGCCTTGCAAAGAGTATTACAATTCCCGAATGAGCATGTCATCACTACTAATTGGATGGTGCATAATAGTGCAGTAACGCGAATTAGATACGGCCAGGGTAGACTATCATTGTCACAGTTTAACAATTTGGCCCATTTAGAGAAAAATGACCTAGCTCATATGGTCACCTATCGATAACAAAATACCGAATAAGAAGAAACGGGGAAAAAAATGCCTATAGAGGATCTAGTAGATCGCGCCGGAGATATCAGGGAAGGGGAAGGACTCGATCTTGATAAGTTAAAGCAGTATTTGGAGCCAGTATTAGGCAGCAAAGTCAGCTCGCTCAGTGTTAAGCAGTTCCCCGGTGGGCATTCTAACCTGACCTATTTATTGAGTAGCGGCGACGACCAATGGGTATTAAGACGACCACCTTTTGGCAGCACGGTAAAATCTGCTCACGATATGTCTCGAGAATTCAAAATTTTATCGGCGCTAGAAAAGGTTTTTTCTTATGGTCCGACGCCTGTTCATTTTTGCGAAGACCATGACATTCTAGGCTGCGATTTTTATTTAATGACCTATATCGAAGGCTTGGTTATACGCCGAGATTATCCGAGCAATCTAAATCTTTCCCCCGATCAAATTCGGCAGCAGCTATTTAACTTCTTCGATGTATTGGGTGAATTGCACTCGGTAAATTTGGTGGAAGCTGGGCTAGATACCTTTGGCAGGCCTGCGGGTTATGTCCAGAGGCAGATGGATGGCTGGTCTGGTCGATGGGAAGATGCTGTTACTCCCGACACGGTCAACTGCGACGAAACGATCAAATGGCTTTATGACAATATGCCGGCAGAAAGTGGCAAAGCCAGTGTGATACATAACGATTATAAAATGGACAATGTCATTTTCTCTGTTGATAACCCACTGCAAGTCATTGGGGTATTAGATTGGGAGATGTCCACCGTAGGCGATCCATTGATGGATTTAGGCTGTACCTTGGGATACTGGACTCAGCAGTCGGATCCAGATTTTTTCCGTGATTCTAGGTCAATGCCAAGCGATGTTGATGGGGCTCCGACTCGCTCAGAGATTGTAGCTCGTTTTCAACAGCAAACTGGTATTGGGGTCGACAATTTCCCCTTTTACTTCTGCTTTGGTCTATTCCGTCTAGCGGTAATTGGTCAGCAAATCTACTATCGCTATTATAATGGCTTGACCAAAGATCATCGATTTAAAGGCTTTGTTAAAAAAGCCCACGTTTTGCAAAACATGTGCGAGCTAATCACTAGCGGCAAGATTGAAAGCTAGTCGCAAGATAATAATATGAAGAACGAATAGTCACCAATTAGTATGTAAGGAGTCATTATGTCATTTTCAATCAACGAGTTGTTTTCTGTAGCAGGCAAAACCGCAGTAGTAACTGGCGGCTCTAGAGGCATTGGCAAAATGATCGCTCAGGGTTTTGTCGCCAACGGCGTCAAAACCTATATTACAGCCCGAAAGGCAGATGCCTGCGAGGCCACTGCGCAAGAGCTGTCGGTAAATGGTGGCACCTGTATTGCGATTCCAGCAGATCTTGCTAGCGATGAGGGTCGAAGCGCGTTTGTTGCCCAGTTAAAAGACCGCGAAGAGAGTTTGGACATCTTGGTAAATAATGCAGGCGCTGCGTGGGGTGCGTCATTCGAAGAATATCCCGACGAAGGTTACGACAAGGTAATGGATATAAATGTTAGAGCGATATTTTTACTCACTCGTGATTTGATGCCGCTGTTAACTAACGGAGCTTCAATGGCAGACCCTCATAGAGTGATCAATATAGGTTCTATCGATGGGCTCAGTGTCTCCACTACAGATAATTTTGCCTACGGCGCAAGTAAAGCCGCTGTGCATTTCTTGACCAAAAATTTAGCACTACGATTGGCCCCAAAAGGCATTACTGTGAATGCCATTGCACCAGGACCTTTTGAAAGTAAGATGATGGAAGCTACCTTAGCGGCTCATCAGACAAGAATAGAGAATGGTAACCCTCTCGGCAGAATCGGTAACTCACAGGACATGGCAGGACTGGCATTGTATCTATCCTCTGCAGCTTCCAAGTATTTGAATGGCCAGATTATTGCCTTAGACGGCGGTTCTCATCTGGGTACACGACAATAGAGCACGATTAGCTCCTGCGATTGACAGACACTGATGCAAGTTTAACGGTGTGATGAATCTTTCTCATCGGTCCTTATCAATGTTACCTTAGCATTTTATATGCCAGTTTTTTATCGCCAATGTCCTTGAAAAGCTGGCTGGCAACTGCGAAGGTTGGAATAACGCGTGACTAAATCAAAACAAAAACCTATCTCACTCGCTTCTGAAAAATCGCTGCCGCAAAATTTAGTAGTCTGCATGGCATTTGTCAGCGGTTTCACCATTATGACAGTTGAGATGTTGGGGGCTCGGATATTGTCGCCTTACTTTGGTGGCAGTCTGTCGGTGTGGGGCAGCATTATTACGATCTTTATGCTCGCTCTTGCGACTGGCTATCTTATTGGCGGGCGTCTCTCTACTCGAAGCCCAAGCCCAGCAATGTATGCCGGATTTTTTATTACTGCGGGTTTGACTTCACTGCCGGTTTTACTTTTTGCGGATGCGGTTATGGAGCCGATTTTCTTGAGAATAGAAGATCCTCGCTATGGTTCTTTGTTTGCCTCTATATTTCTTTTTTTTATACCCACCAGTATTCTTGGCATGATTTCGCCTTACTCTGTTCGCCTTATGGTAAAGACACAGCAGCATAGTGGACATGTAGCTGGTCTATTATTTTTTGTTTCCACTGTTGGCAGTGCCGTTGGCACTTTAGGCACTAGTTTCTATTTTGTTTTATGGTTTGAAGTAAATCAGATCCTTTGGGGGGCAGTAGGGGCTCTTATAGTGGCGGGCGGTATTATTTTGGTGATGAATTCATTGGTAAATCGCCAAGGGGATTTCGATGGTAAATAAAATTGCTTCTTTAATTGCCAAGTCGATGGGCTTGGTGGGGGCGTTTTTTGTAATAATTCCACTGTCCAGTTTTTTAGTAATAGCCAGCGCTGAGACTATTCACGAAGAAAAGTCTAAGTACCGCGACATTGCGGTTACTCAAAATGGTGATCGTCGCTGCTTGCTGTTTAATGTTTATCGTGGCGACAGGAATCAAACCTGTCTTTATGTAAGTGAACCCGATCGGCTTGTTTTTGATTACACTAGAATGAGTTTCGCAGGTTTATTGCTCAAGCCTGATCCTGAAAAGATACTTATTATTGGATTGGGAGGGGGTTCGCTACCACTTACTTTTAACGATTTATTCCCCAGCGCTCAAATCGACACTGTTGAAATTGACGATGCTGTTGTGCGCGTGGCTAAGCAATTTTTCTTTTTTGAAGAAAACAAAAACATGAAGGTTTATATTGATGACGGTCGTCCCTTTATAAAAAGGGCTTCAATCAGAAAGCAGAAGTATGACTACATCATCTTGGATGCGTTTAGCGGCGATTACATTCCAGAACATATGTTAACGGAAGAGTTTCTGGAGGAAGTCAAAAGTATCATGACTGACGATGGGGTTTTGGTCGCTAACACTTTCTCGACCAGTCGCCTTTACGATCATGAATCAGTTACCTACCAGCGAGTTTTTGGAGAGTTTTACAATTTTAGACTGCCAACGTCAGGTAACCGGATTATTATTGCACAGCTCGGTGAGCTTCCCTCGCAGAGTGATCTTATTGCGCAAGCGCAGCGACTGAAAGATAGGTTGCTCAAATACGATGTGCCCTTGGATGAATACCCAAGGCGGCTGTCCACTCGTGTTGATTGGGATATGAGCAGAAGAGTGTTAACAGATCAATACTCCCCTGGGAACCTGCTCCGAGAAGATTAGTTCCTGTAGAGCGTTTTCAGCAGGGTCGTAAAGGGTTTAGCATCAAAAAATTGAGACTACTGAGTGGAGAAATTATAATGATAAAAATACTGGCCGCTGGACTGTTAATTTTTGGAACTTGTTTTGCAAGCTTAAATTTTGCCGAGTCGAATGTTAAATCAGATGTTGTCTATGGTCATAAAGATGGCATGGCTTTGGTTTACAGCGTGCTACAACCTGAAAATGCCAACGGTGCTGCTATCGTTTTTATGGTTAGTGGCGGCTGGTACTCTCGCTGGTCGGAGCCTGCTATATACGAAAACATGTTTTCGGATATGTTGGAGTCAGGCTTTACCGTCATTCCCGTTCATCATGGCAGCGCGCCGCGTTATCATGTGCCTGATGCCTATGCCGATGTGAGTCGAGCTATTCGGCATATTAAGATGAACGCTGATTCATTAGGTATTGATGCGAGTAGAATTGGCGTTACCGGTGGTAGTGCAGGTGGGCATTTGTCACTTATGATTGGAATGGATTCTGATTCAGGCCTAAATGGAAATCAAGACCCTATTATGCGCGCTGCCAACGATGTGGCTGCAGTAGTGGCTTATTTCCCGCCGGTTGACCTTCGCGAAATCGCGGGACCAAACGACAGATTTCCAGCTCTTAATTTCGATACGGACAAGGCGGCGGCGATTTCGCCAATTCTTCACGCTGATGCAGGCGATCCACCGACTCTTTTAATTCACGGTGACGCAGATGATCTGGTCAATATAAGTGCGTCGATAATTATGTATGCGGAGTTTCAAAAGCAAAACGTAGAATCAGATTTTATCACTATACCTGGTGGGCAGCATGGTTTCCGCGGAGACAATGCTACCATTGCTAACAAGGCACGCTTGGAGTGGTTCAAAAAATATTTGCTTTAAACTTGAAAGGCTAATCACTGGGGCTGGCATCTGTTGTTACCTCGGTTTGACCTGCCCCTGTTGATCAGAGCCAGGTCAACTTCGTTTCTTGACCTTATCTTGGAAGAGCCTTGGGCATAAGTTCCATAAGGGATACAACTGTAGCTTCAACTCCTGCTCTGACCGATGGTTCTGGAGATATTTTGAACAGTGGGCTGTGATGACTAGGAATAGCTGGTCCGCCTGCTTCGGCCTGCTCAAAGTCCTCCCTTGGAGTGCCGCCCACAGAAAAATACACGCTAGGAATATAGGGGGTGGTGGTGAAGAAACCGAAGTCCTCTGCACCCATTCCAGTTTCCGATGGCTCAATTAGGGCATTCTCGCCCATTTCTTCAATTATTACTCCCTTAAGACGGCGAGCAAGGCTGCTGTCGTTCAACGTTGGGGGGTAAGAGAACTCATCGATAATTATTTCGGGCAACATATCTTCAGGCACACCTGCGGTGCGAGCGGTACCAATGGCAACTCTCTTAATTGCGGATAATAATTGTTCCCTAACCTTGGGATTTAGACTCCTGACTGTTATTTGAAGCTGAGCACGGTCTGAAATAATATTATGCTTGGTACCACTATGAAATGATCCAACAGTGATAACACCAGCATCTCTGGGAGCCAGTTCTCTGCTTATGATTGTCTGAAGGTTACTAACAATTTGAGCGCCAATCATAATGGGATCCTTGCCTGTATGAGGATACGCTCCGTGTGCACCTATACCATGAATGATAATGTCTACTGAATCTGAGCCAGCATAGGGAGAGCCTTCATCCACCGTTATTTTCCCCGCTTCGGACGCTGCACTCACGTGAAAGGCCAAGGCGAAATCAGGTGTTCCAAAACGGCCCCATATATCATCATCCATCATAGCTTGAGCGCCAGGCCCTTTTTCTTCTGCAGGCTGACCAATTAGCATTAATGTCCCTGACCATTGGTCGCGGTGACTTGACATATATCTCGCAGTACCGACAAGGCTGGTAATGTGTACATCATGGCCACAAGCATGCATCACACCGACATTGTTGCCGTCCCAGTCCTTGGACATGATCGTGGACGCATTTGCTAGGCCAGATTGTTCAACTACTGGTAAACCATCCATATCGGCTCGGACCATTATCATAGGTCCTGAGCCATTTTTTAAAATCGCAACAATACCTGTTCCTCCGACACCTTCTGTTACATCAAACCCTACATCTCGGATTTCCTTGGTGAGACGTTGCGCAGTCTTAAATTCCATCAAAGACAACTCAGGGTTTTGGTGAAAATGGTCCCAAAGAGGTGCTAGGTGAGATTGGTAGTCTTCGGCAATGGCCTCAGAAAGTTCAGATGCTTGCAAGGGTGGAACTAGTAACATTATTAAAAATGCAAATATAACAGATGAGACTTTTTTCATAATGGATCAGTCCTAGGTTTTCTAATTAGTAAGCGAAATTGACATGCTAGAAATACTCGCGATTCAGTCGATACCCAAGCAGTTAACTTATCATGCTTTACGTCAATTCGAGAAGATCTTATCCTCTTAGTAATGTCTTAGATATTGAAACTTATCGCGTTTGTTAGCGGGTATCGAGCTGTTCATGCTTTAGTATTTCCACTTTTCAACTTCGAATCTGTATAGGCTTTTTAGGTGACGCAGAGTCCATTGACTATTACAAACGTGGTTTGAGATAGAGTCAGCTGTCTCATTGTAATTTCTTTGAACGGTGACTTTGTTGTCTGCGATCCGGTTGAGTTAGTTCGGATCGCGCTCAATTGTGCAAAGGGTTCTGGCTCACGGGGTAATTTTGCCGCGGTGATGACGGCCCACGCCTTTTTCGCAATTGAGCAGAGAGATCTGTTTTAGAAACTCTTACGAGAACCCTTGATAGATTCCTCGACAAATTTAAACGGTAGAGATCGATTCACTAAAAAAGAAGATCTTTATAAACAAAGCATTCTTTTTGACGCTGGCTTTTATACTAAATGGTCAGCAGTGGTTTATCTCTCGAAAGATCGCCCCAAGATCAATGGCACCGTGTTTTGGAAGCACAGTCGAACCGGTTTAAAGAAAATCCGTAAATCCCAGGAGGTGCTTGCTGAAGCTGGCTTAGACTCCGGTGAGCAAATTATCAACCTACTGCAAAAAGAAGGCTTAGGCTTGAGTTGCTGGAGGAAAATGCTGGTCACTCTATACAAATATAATCGCTTAGCCTTATTCTGGCCTTGGTTATTGCATTTGCCAGGACAGGCGTGGGGGAATTCGTTTGAGACTTCGCGTAAAGTCCAAACAATTTTTTTGGCAATACGCTGGGCGCATAGCTTTGGAACTAAAGCTTTGGAACTACAGCCTTGAACCCGTAGCATTTTACGGCGATCAAGTGCTTAACCTAAGCACACCATCTACCAAATTCTGTACTTCGGCTATTTCTATTGATTTTTCCACAGCCTAGTCTTGAATGCTCTAACTCTGAATTTCGCGATTTTTGCCTCATGGGGTTAACAGAGTTTAAGTATCACAAGCGTCAAAAAAATTTGGTATCGTCTGGGCTAGCTATTGTTTGTTTAGCGTCTTTGAATTATGCACGATGAGAGTGCGCCCACTTGCTCACGAAACACAGATATAGAAGCACACAGCGGCTTTCTGGAGTGATCTAGAGACTTAATGACTTTGGCGATGACTTCCTAACTCAAAAAATTTCTCAATTTACAATTAGAATGACAACCTGGGCACTGATACAGTTGGGCTTTAGCTACTGGAAAAAGCTAGTCGCGTTAGCTGCCATTCAAGCACTGCTAATCTTTTACTATCAGGGATTTAAGTTTTTCGGAATATTTGATGTGTCCTTCAGAAATAAACTGTTCGTGGTTAATCTCGATACTTTGCAGATCGTATAAATAATTCACCATTGCGCCGCGGGACTGATTAATGCCTTTGCTACTCATGTCTGCACATGTGTGAATTTTATGTATTAAGGCGCCGTTGCCGAGGTGAAACTTGGCCACTGGGTCAAAAGGGTAGAGTCCTCTTTTTGCCTGCAATAAATAATTGAACACAAGTTTTTTCAGCAATGTGGTATTTTCATCAGAGTTTTCTTCCTCTTCAGGTATTTGCTGCACTTGGGTCTTTAATCCAGCTAATTCATCGCTAAGATCTTTCGGCTCAGAGTCCAGCCAGCGGGCAAAGCCGGGGATAGGTGATAGCGTGATGAATGTCTTAATGGACGGAAACTCTGTTTGTAACTCCTGTACCACTTGCTTAATTAGGAAGTTGCCAAAGGAGATATTGTTCAGGCCAGGCTGACAGTTGCTTATACTGTAAAAAGTGGCGGTGGTGTAATTGCCATCATCTATTGAATCAGTTTTTAGTATTGACTCAATAGAGGAGGGAATGCTGTTGCTGAGAGCAATCTGTACAAAAATTAAAGGTTCATCGGCAAGTGCTGGATGAAAATAAGCAAAGCAGCGTCTATTGGCTGGTTCTATTCGCCTTCGCAAGTCGTCCCAGTCTTTAATCTCGTGGACAGCTTCATAGCGAATAATACGCTCCAGAATTGCGGCAGAAACAGACCAGTTAATATTACGCAGAACTAAAAAGCCTCGCCCAAACCAAGAGGTGAACATACGCACAAAGTCTTCATCCACAGGCTTGATATCAGGGTTATCTTTCAGGAAGCCGAGCAGGTCTGTGCGCATGGCGACTAAATCATGTGTGGCATTTGGTGTTTGGTTTAGGCGCCGCAGCAACTCTTGCCGCGAGGGTTCTGCCGCACGGGAGAGACGGTTGATATTGCTGCTTGTTGGCTCTTTTTGGTAGGCATCGAAGGCAAGTTTGACCAGCGCTGGGTTGGCATTGAAGTTCTGCTCGAGGTTCTTAAAGAATGCCAGTTTGGCATCATTATCCGAGTTCCTATAGCGGTCTAATACTTGGCGAGCAGTAATAATACCGGATACCTCTCCCACAGAGCCCATAAGCCGCTGCAGAAGCTCATCCATTGAGTCTTTATCCGCGCCGCCCATAAAATCGCTTTGCAGCTTGATCAAACCACTGAGGAAGTCTTGAAATCGCGCTAGAACCATTGCGGTGTGCTCGCTTGTGAAAAGAGAAAGAGACTTCAGCAAAACGCTGCCGAGAAAGGTGGCTACCTAGTCATGCAGTAGCGACTTAATCTTAAGAATAGAAGCTACTCGGGCTGGCGTCTAGTCGCGGTATCTTACTTTTAAATTTCGGTCTGGAGAAGGTTCAAGCTGTAAAAAGCAGAATTCAGGGCGGGATAGCTGCAGCAAGACAAAAGGAAGGGCTGATTAGAGATAGTGGCGCCGTTTATGAAGCGTTTTCGCCGTTGGGTGTCTGCTTGCAGTCATACTTATAGCCTCCGATAGTTTTACCATGAATCATTGCGTTCAATCTCTAAGATGCTGACCCTTATTTTAGGTGCTAAATTGCGCAACAAATTACCAGACTTAAAACGAAAGAACTCCACTCAAATAAGTGGGGTTCTTTGTTAGGCTCCTTGACAGCCACTTTAGGATCGAGCACTTGCGTAGAATCTGAAATTTCCTCTTAAGTAGATTTCTCCGGCCAGGGGTCTTGTAATTCAGTAAGGACTCAAGCGAGCATCGGTGTGCGCCGTGCTTCTCTGTCAAATAGATTACGTCAACCTTAAGCGAGGGAGGTTTCGCTTGGCATAAAGCCGCCGGTTACTATGAGTCCAGCTCTACCAGCTGCGCGTTCTGCATAAAAGCAGCCATGCGTTCATGGCTGTCAGGTATGCCTTCTAGGCCCGTATGCATCGAGCCCGCTAGACTCGATTCTTTAAAGAGGTAAAACCTAGGTCTAGCGCTTCAAAGAGCTTAGGATATGGCGCAGTATTGATTTCGGGTATGGGTTCGTCACTTCTAATTCTACTTTAATGAGTTCCAATAACACCTTTCAGCGCCTCTATATCCAGTATTTCTATTTCTCTATTATTTACCAAGATCAAATTCTTTTTTTGTAAGCCGGTGAAAATCCTGCTCACAGTCTCAACTGTTAAGCCCAAATATTCGCCTATGTCCCCTCGAGTCATGGGTAGCAAAAACCTAATTGGCGACAAAGAGATACGAGCGAATCGGGCAGACAGCCCGAGTAAGAATGAGGCAGTCCGCTCTTCAGCAGAATAACTACTGAGAAGCGTATGGATTTGCTGATCTTTAGCTATCTCATTTCCCATGATTGCGAAAAAATGATGCTGTAAGTTTGGCAGCTGATGACTCAGTTTCTCTAGCTGAGAGAAGGGGATTTCACAGATTGAAGAATGCTCAAGAGATTGAGTAGAATTTGCGTAATGCTTACTGGATATCCCATCCATGCCAATAATTTCGCCGGGTAGGTAAAAGCCGGTGACTCGGCCTTGTCCGTTACCGCTCAACATGTAAGATTTGAAGCTGCCTGAGCGAACGGCATACACAGATTTAAACTCATCGTTTTGACGGTATACATGGTCGCCTTTTTGGTATGGGCGGTTTCGCTCGACGATTTCATTAAGCTTATGAATCTCGGTTTTATTTAAAGCGATAGGCAGGCAAAGCTCATTTAGCCTGCAACTGGCGCAGGATATTTGAGCATCATGTGAACATACTTTTTCTGCAGACTCACTGACATGCAGTGCAATGGCGCCGCCTTTGGCCGGATTCAGTGAATCTGACGAGTTGCTTGAGGACAATTGGCTCTCCTTTACGGCTTATTATTGTCCTCAAAGTGTGCCACTTATCTTCTCTGCGCACAAATTGAGTTACTATTTAATGCAATTTTTTTTAAAATTTAAGTCACTGATATAATTCAATAAATCTAATTTGCTAATATCAAAGAGCGACTTTTTAGCCATTGATAACTGGTGGGGCCTTGTTCTAGATTAAACCACCAGATAAACCCCCGCGCTACAGCAAGGATTTACTGCAATAGCTAGCTGAGGACCCAGTAATGATCAATTTAGCTCAAATATTGATAGTGAGCTAGGCTGATGAGCCAGATCAGCCTGCAGTAAATAAGCCGGTAGTGCTCGCTAGGTTTGTTGATTGTGAATTGAAACTAATAGTGTCCTATTTTCACTTCTATTCGGAAGATGGCTATTTCTATGATTCGTTG
>JBLHTH010000055.1:0-18080 GCA_047627195.1 Pseudohongiellaceae bacterium
CGCTGGAAAATTGAGCTAATCAACGAGCGTCAAGGTGAACACGGCGGCTATAAGGAAATAATAGCAAGAGTGGAAGGTAACAATGTTTACGAAAAATTAAAGTTTGAATCCGGTGCCCACCGGGTTCAGCGAGTTCCTGAAACTGAAACACAAGGCCGAATACACACTTCCGCCTGCACCGTAGCCGTCATGCCAGAACTGGATGATGTCGATGAGATCGAGATCAACAAGGGCGATTTGAGAGTCGATACCTTTAGAGCCAGTGGTGCAGGTGGGCAACACGTAAACAAAACAGACTCCGCTATCCGTCTTACCCATCTACCCAGTGGTATGGTGGTCGAGTGCCAGGATGAACGCTCCCAGCATAAGAATAAAGCTCGGGCTATGTCTCTGCTGCAGGCCAGATTGCTGGATGCAGCGCAGCAAGCCCAACATCAAGAAACATCAGATGCTAGGCGTAAACTGGTCGGTAGTGGCGATCGCTCTGAAAAAATCCGAACCTACAATTATCCTCAGGGTAGAGTCACTGATCATCGCATCAAACTGACCCTGTATAATTTGGCTGAGATCATGTCGGGAGATTTAGGGGCAGTGGTTCAGCCATTGATCAACGAATATCAAGCCGATCAACTAGCCAGCCTCGCCGGTGAAAGCTAATCTTGGTAGGCACTGTTAAACAACTTATTTTGTCTGGTCGACGATTGGAAAACTCAAGTGACAGCTGGCGTTTGGATGCAGAATTGTTGCTTGCTCATGTTTTAAAAAAAAGCCGAGAGTATTTGCTTACTTGGCCTGAAGTTGAAGTTGTAGAATCAGACCAGATTAAGTTTGGCGAGTTACTAAATAGACGATCAAAAGGCGAACCTGTTGCTTATTTAATTGGTAAAAAGTCTTTTTGGGACTTCGAGCTTAGCGTCAACCCTGATGTGTTAATCCCAAGGCCAGAAACAGAGCTTCTAGTAGAAAAGGCTATAGAGCTAATCGAAGCAAGAGCAAAGGATGTGGGAAATAGGGAGAGTCCAGCTAGCCAGATCAACTTGGCAGATTTAGGCACCGGCAGCGGGGCCATCGCAATAGCCTTGGCTAAACAAAACGCCGCTTGGCAGGTTACCGCTGTAGATAAAAGTCGCCAAGCGTTAGCTGTGGCAAAAAAAAACGCGGCAGCATTGGGGGTCACCAATATCGATTTTTTGCAGGGTAGTTGGTGCCAACCTTTGGTCGCGAATAGCTATGACTTAATTGCTGCTAACCCGCCTTATGTTGAAGCGGGAGACTCTCATTTAACTGAGGGAAGCTTACCATTTGAGCCGCTCATGGCTCTTGTTGCTGATAACCAAGGGCTGGCTGATATTCAGCAAATTATTGAGCGCAGTAGGGCTTGCCTGCGTGATGGTGGGTGGTTGCTTATAGAGCATGGTTTTGATCAGCGCGCGCAAGTTGCGCAGCGACTGGCTAATGCGGGTTACTCTTGTATTGATTCGCAAGCCGATCTTGCGGGTATCGAGAGGGTCGCGCTCGCCCAGTGGCATAAATAGGGTTCGCTTAGCTTATGAAAGACGGTCAGTTACTTCGATACGCTCGCCAGATAATGCTTCCTGATATGGATATTGCCGGTCAGCAAAAGCTGATTGATTCATCGGTGCTCATTGTTGGTTTGGGTGGTCTGGGTT
This sequence comes from Pseudohongiellaceae bacterium, assembly GCA_047627195.1. Classification (GTDB taxonomy): domain Bacteria; phylum Pseudomonadota; class Gammaproteobacteria; order Pseudomonadales; family Pseudohongiellaceae; genus UBA9145. The sequence goes on from JBLHTH010000055.1 coordinate 1,671, forward strand.
CTCCAGCGGCAATGTACCTAGCAGCTGCTGGTGTTGGAAGGCTTATTATTGCCGACGATGACGTGGTTGAGCTCAGCAACCTGCAGAGACAAATCGCTCACAGCCAAGAATCAATCGGCGTATCTAAAGTAGAGTCCGGCAGACAAAGATTGCTGGGGCTTAACCCCGACCTTGAGGTTGTTGCTCTGAATATGCGCTTACAAGGAGCTCAATTGGATAGCGCTGTGGAGCAGGCGGATTTGGTGCTAGATGCTTGTGATAACTATGCCACTCGGTTCGCAATTAACCAAAGCTGCATCAAATACTTGACACCGCTTGTGTCGGGCGCTGCAATCCGCATGGAAGGGCAAGTTACTGTGTTTAATAGCGCCGACCCCAGTAGTCCTTGCTACCGCTGTCTCTATCGCGAAGAGGATGGCGGGGATACAAGCTGTGCCACCAATGGCGTGATGTCTCCTGTGGTCGGCATGATCGGCACTGTTCAGGCTATGGAGGCAATAAAGGTTTTAACCGGAATAGGCCAACCTCTGCTGGGTAGGCTTTTACTACTCGATGCTAAATCCATGCAGTGGCGAGAAATGAAATTGGCTAGAGACCCAGCTTGTTCGGCATGTTCGAATGTTTAAACTGTCTGGACAATAATTGCAGTGTTAACAGCATACGGCTATTATGCCTGCGCCTGCGGATTTACTCGCAGTAAAATGAACAAACGCAGTATTCCTCCCCTCTTGGTTTTTATGGCTGTAACTCAATGGATTCAGAAACACCGGTAGACCTAATTAATGAAGATGCAGTACCAGAGGACATTCAGCAGTCAGAGCCTGTTTCCTTCGATAGCTTCTCCCTTCAGCCTCCTCTGCGGGAAGCTATTCGCAAGCTGGGTTTTGAGCACTGCACCCCAATTCAAGCACAAAGTCTTGTTCATACCCTTGCCGGACACGATGTAACTGGGCGCGCACAAACAGGTACTGGCAAGACAGCCGCATTTCTCATTACTATCATCAATGACCTTTTATCTAACCCCATTGAAGACAAATTTCTTGCTGAGCCCAGAGCCCTAATCGTAGCGCCAACCCGAGAGTTGGCTATTCAAATAGCCAGCGATGCCCAGCTGTTAACGCATGGCACTGACCTTCATACTGTAACTTTGGTCGGTGGTGAAGATTATCAAAAGCAAAATCGGGCTTTAGATAAAAAGCCTGTAGACATTGTTGTTGCAACGCCAGGGCGGCTTTTAGATTTCGTCCAAAACGATAACCTCTATCTCGGCTTGATCGAACTGCTGGTCCTAGATGAGGCAGACAGAATGTTGGATATGGGCTTTATTCCTCAGGTGCGAGCAGTTGTCGCGCGAACACCAAAGAAGGAATGCCGTCAAACCTTACTGTTCAGCGCAACGTTCACCCCAATGATTATGGACTTGGCTTCGCGTTGGGCGGTGGAGCCCATCATGGTCGAAATTGAACCTGAGAAAGTGGCTGCTGATGCGGTCAATCAGGTCGTTTATTTGGTGACCACAGCGGATAAGTATAATTTGCTCTACAATATTTTGTCATCTCCGGACGCTGAAAAAGTAATAGTTTTCAGTAATCGCCGCGATCAGGTGCGTAAACTCGCGGATAATCTCCATCGCAATGGTATTGACTGTGGCTTGCTGTCAGGAGAGGTCGCTCAGAACAAACGTATCAGTACTTTAGAAGCCTTCAAAACCGATAAGTTGCGAGTATTAGTTGCTACCGATGTGGCTGGCCGCGGTCTGCATATCAGCAATATCACTCACGTCGTAAACTATACTTTGCCTGAAGAGGCCGATGACTATGTACATCGAATCGGAAGAACAGGACGAGCAGGAGCAATAGGGACATCAATAAGCTTTGCCTGCGAAGAAGATTCTTTTCTTTTGCCCGACATTGAAGAAAAGCTCGGTACAAAACTCGATTGCACTCATCCCGCCACCGAACTGTTAGAAAAAGCGCCCAGCTTCACGCGCTCTGCAAAATTCAAAGCCAAGGAATCGTCTGGCGGCAGACCGGCCCCCCGCAAACCTTCTCGACCTCGTTAATAATAGATCTATAGCGTCCAATCGGCTGGCTTCTCGCCAAGCCGATTGGCTTCTTAAGCACTTTCAGAAAACCCTCTTTATACCCCCTTTTGCAAATGCGTCCCCTTTCTTTTGATACCTCTGGATTTCAAACAAGTGAGTCAGGGGCCTGAGTGTTGTTTGCGAATGATCAGACGCGTAGCGTTGTGAGCAAATAATACCTCGGTCTCTGACGGACCCCTCAGATGCTAAAGGGATGTGGCCAGTGTAATACCAACTCAAGCATCCGCGATTACCCACTGACACCCTCGCGGTCAGGCGATATAACTTATTTGGCCCACTAGCTCATCATCGATAAATACAACAAATATCCGCTATACCGAATTGGCTGCAGATCATAAGAACTTTCGGAGTTGGACTCTCGAATTCAATCGTCATATTCTGAGCAGCTAAACAGCAAACTATGTCTGCGAAGGTATTTTATTGATTTACTAAATACAGACGCTTAATACTGCAGTTAACTAATAATAAAAGCGAAACGGGTCCCCAGCATGCGTCCGATCTTATACTCAGTACTTCTACTTCTTGCCAATATCTTAAGCTCTTGCTCGCCGGCGACGGATGCGCCTGATCAGCCGCCCAATATTGTAATTTTATTTGCTGATGACCTTGGGTACGGCGATCTTGGTAGTTTTGGTCACCCCTATATACGTACCCCCGAGCTTGATGAATTGGCTAGGCTAGGTCAGCGCTGGACCGATTTTTACGTTGCGTCTCCTGTCTGCTCACCCAGCAGGGCTGCCTTGTTAACTGGTCGTCTGCCAGTTCGATCTGGCCTTTATGGCGATCTTATCAGGGTCTATTTTCCCAATGAGCCAGGCGGGTTTCCAGATTCAGAGGTGTCCATAGCACAAGCCTTAAAAGAGCGCGGCTATGCCACTGGTATTTTCGGTAAGTGGCATCTTGGCGATGCTGAACATGCGTATCCTACTCAGCATGGTTTTGATGAATGGTTAGGAGTGCCTTATAGTAATGATATGAATTGGGTAGGAGAGCCGCCCTTTGACGAAATGAGAGCCATGGCTGCCCGCGGTGAAATGGAAGAAAGAGCCAAAATTTACGGGCAAAGACAAGCACGGTACGCGGAGCCTAGACTTGAGTATTTTAATTCTCCTTTGGTGAGCAGTTCCGCTATAGCAGGCAGCTCCATTGAGCAGCCCACAGATCAAACGACATTAACCAAACGCTATACTGAAGCGGCTATTGATTTCATCGAACGCAATGCGGATGACCCTTTCTTAGTCTATGTGCCGTATACCATGCCTCATACCCCCTTGTTTAGAAGCAGCGATTTTGTTGGGACAAGTATAGGTGGGCGTTACGGGGATGTTGTAGAAGAAATTGATTGGAGCGTTGGTCAGATTCGGCGCAGTTTAGAAGAGCAAGGTTTGGCAGAAAACACGCTGATTGTTTTTACCAGTGACAATGGCCCCTGGCTGACTATGGATGAAGAAGGTGGCCGTGCGGGTTTGCTGAAGATGGGTAAGGGGTCAACCTTTGAAGGTGGAGTGAGAGTGCCGACTATTTTTTATTGGCCGGGGCAAATAAAACCAGGAATTGTTAGTGAGATTGGGTCTACTTTAGATTTGTTTGCGACAGCGATGGGCTTAGCTGAAATTGATAATCAATCGGGTGTTGATGGTTTTGATCTGAGTGGTGTATTAATGGGAAAAGGCGCCAGTCCCCGCACAGAAATGCCTTATTATCGAAGTGGGCAGCTTTACGCTTACCGGCAAGGGCCTTGGAAGCTTCATCTTATTGTTGAAGGGGCCTACGGGCAGCCTCCGGTAAAGACAGAGCTTGCTGAGCCGGAGCTTTACAATTTGCACCGAGATCCCTCTGAACGATTTAATGTCGCTGGCAGCAACCCAGAGGTGTTAGCTAGCTTATTGGCGGCCGTCGCTCGCCACCAGGCTAGCTTTGTTGTTCAGCCACCGTTATTTGACCTTAGACTTGGCTTGCAGTAGCCCTTCTAGAATAGCTCTGCTGCAATAGTTCTATTGTGATGGTTATATAAAAATAGCTTTACTGACCCTTAGCTAATTTTGCCACCAGCGCCAGCGTCCTTTAATGCCTTAGCATAGGCGGAAGACTTGCGGTGGCGAGATACTTGATCAAGTATAGTTGTACCGTCGGCGAGAGCTGCGTTTATATCACGGCCGTCAGCTACAAACAGCGGCACGAAACGAGCGAATAGTTCGTCGGTCATACCGCGATAGGCTTTAAGCAATATATTGTAATCTGCAGGCATGTTTTCTGGGGGGAGCAGCTCGAAAAAAGTTTTCAGTCTTTCGTCAGACCAATCTTCATTTCGAGTCGCTTTTTGAGTCCGCTCGCTGCCTTTTTTCTTTTCTTGTGCCATGTTAATCCCAGTTGGAGTGTTCACCTGTAAGTTTCTCGATCAAGGGTCGAGTTCACTTATTTCATTTTATCTCGTAATAGCTGGTTTACCTGTCCCGGATTTGCTTTACCTTTGGACAATTGCATAGCTTGCCCAACCAAAAACCCGATAACCTGTTCCTTGCCTTCTTTAAACTGCTGCACTTGGTCTGGATTATTGCTAATAACGTCGTCGACCAACGCCTCTATCGCTCCTGAATCGGTGACTTGTTTTAGGCCTCTAGATTCAATTATTTCGTCGACGCCGGAGGCGTCTTCGATCATCGCTTCAAAGACAGTTTTTGCTATCTTGCCAGAAATCGTCGTATCTTTAATGCGTAAAATGAGATCGGTTAGTCGATCGGCCTGTATAGGTGAGTCAGAAATATTCCAATTGTGCTTGTTTAAGAGCGCCTGTAAATCGCCGCTTACCCAGTTAGCTGCAATCTTTGCATCGCCTGTTTTTGTAGCAACACTTTCAAAGTACTCAGCCATTTCTCGAGTGCTCGTCAGGACTCCTGCATCGTATTCACTGAGGCTAAACTCATCGCAAAAGCGTGCGCGTTTAGCATCAGGCAATTCAGGCAGGGTGGCGCGGACTTGTTCAATATAATCATCATCTATTACTACCGGCAGAAGGTCTGGCTCTGGGAAATAGCGATAGTCATTGGCAACTTCTTTGCTGCGCATTGAGCTACTTTCATCTCGGTCAGCGTCATAGCGCCGTGTCTCTTGGGTTATGCTGCCGCCGTCTTCAAGAATGTCTTTTTGGCGTTCAACTTCTGAATAGATAGCTTTTTCAACGAACTTAAAAGAGTTGATGTTTTTCATCTCGGTGCGAGTTCCGAGCTCAGTGGTGCCCTTTGGGCGAAGGGACACATTGACGTCACAGCGCATTGAACCTTGCGCCATAATTGCGTCAGAAATACCCAAGTACAAGATAATAGTATGCAGTTTCTTTAAATAAGCGACTGCTTCTTTGGCAGTATATATTTCAGGCTCGGAGACAATTTCTAGCAGTGGCTCACCAGCACGATTCAAGTCAATTCCCGACATGCCAGAGAAGTCTTCATGCAATGATTTTCCTGCATTTTCCTCAATATGGGCACGGGTCACACCAATTTCTTTTTCAGTACCATCATCAAGCGTGACGGTGAGAGTGCCTTTGCCGACGGTGGGAAAGTCTAGTTGCGTTACCTGATAGCCTTTCGGTAAATCGGGATAGAAATAGTTTTTACGATCGAATACCGAGCGTTTACCAATTTCAGCACCAATAGCTAGGCCAAATTTGACAGCCATACGCAAGGCTTCTTCGTTGAGCACTGGCAGTGTGCCGGGCAGTGCGACATCAAAGATGTTTGCTTGAGTATTCGGTTCGGCGCCAAATTCAACAGCCGAGCCAGAGAAAAGTTTAGATTTTGTTGCCAGCGTGACGTGGACTTCCAAGCCTATAACAGTATCCCATTCCATGGTTTAAGCACCTCCTTTAGTTGCTGGTTTTGCTTTGTGCCAGTCGGTTAGTAGTTGAAACTGATGAGCGGCGTTTAGAACCTTTGACTCACCAAAGTCAGGCCCAACTATGTGAAGTCCAACGGGGAGATTGTTGGCGGCCCCGGCAGGGATTGAAATCCCTGGTAGACCAGCTAAGTTAACAGCAATGGTGTATATGTCTTCAAGATACATAGTAACCGGGTCTGTCTTGGCACCAAGATTAAAGGCCGTGTGTGGAGAGGTTGGCCCAGCTATGACATCAACTTCTTTAAAGGCTTCATCGAAATCATTTTTTATAAGGCGCCTAATTTTTTGAGCTTTTCGGTAGTAAGCATCATAAAACCCCGCTGACAGAGCATAGGTGCCGACAAGGATGCGGCGTTTTACTTCGTCGCCAAAGCCTTCACTTCTTGAACGCTTGTACATATCTTCTAAGTCCACTGGGTTGTCGCAGCGGTGACCGTAGCGCACGCCATCAAATCGACTAAGGTTCGCAGAAGCCTCAGCTGGGGCAACAACATAATAGGCCGGCACCGAGAGGTGGCTGTTAGGTAAATCGATTTCTTTAAGTATTGCGCCGGCGGCTTCATATTCACGCAGTGCCTCGCGAATAGATTGCTCAACATCAGCGGAAAGACCCTCGGCGAAGTGTTGTTTAGGAATGCCGATGCGCAATCCTTTTAATGAGTCCGCCAATGTGGCGGTATAGTCTTCCACCTTGCGGTCGGCCGAAGTGGAATCTTTAAGATCAATTCCTGCCATAACATTCATCATCAAAGCTGCGTCTTCAGCGCTTTTACAGATTGGTCCGGCTTGGTCTAGGCTAGAGGCAAAAGCTATCATGCCCCAGCGTGACACCCTGCCATAGCTTGGCTTAAAGCCTGTTACTCCGCAAAAGGCAGCCGGTTGGCGAATAGATCCCCCGGTATCGGTGCCGGTTGCCATGGCACATAGGTCGGCTGCGACAGCGGCAGCAGACCCACCAGAAGAACCTCCCGGAACCTTTTCTAAATCCCAAGGGTTTCTCACCGGGCCAAAAAAGCTTGTTTCGTTGGAAGAGCCCATCGCGAACTCATCCATATTGGTTTTACCTAAAGTCACCACGCCGGCTTGGTTAAAGTTCTCAACGACCGTGGCGTTGTAAGGAGAGATGAAGTTATGCAGCATCTTCGAGCCGCAAGTTGTTCTTATCCCGCGGGTGCAAAAAATATCTTTATGAGCCAAGGGAATGCCTAGCAAAGGATTTGTGTTTCCCTGCGCTCTGGCGTTATCGGCTGCACTGGCTTGTGCTAGTGCAGTTTCATCGCAGACCGTGATAAACGCATTGAGTGAATCGTTTACGCTATGAATTCGGTCCAGATAGGATTGGGTTAATTCAACGCTGGAGATTTCGCCGCTTGTCATTGCCGCGGAGAGTTCGGCGACTGTCTTTTCAATCATGTTAAAGATCCATCAGTGCAATTCACTGGTCGTGGTTGTAAAAAAAAGTGTAAGAAAGCTGAGAAGAAAACAATCAAAACTAGATGTTCTAAGCAAGAAGCGTGCTTAATTTCGCTATTCTATAACCTTGGGCACTAGGTAAAGGCCATCCTGACTTTCAGGTGCGAGACTTTGCAGTTGATCGCGAGTGTTCGGTTCAGTTACTACATCTGCCCGCAGTCGCTGCACCATGTCTAAAGGGTGCGCTAGTGGTTCAACAGACTCTGTGTCCACAGTCTGCATCTGGTCAATCAGAGTGAGTATGTCGGTTATGCGGCTAGTCACCTCTTCAGTATCTGCTTCACTGATATGGAGGCGTGCCAAGTGTGCGATTTTTTCTACTTCAGCTTTGTCGAGTGCCATGGATAATCTCCGGGAAAGCCCGTGTTGAGTCATTAAAAGTTATTATAGGTGGTCAATTGCGCTGCGCCGCGAAATTTTGATTACCTGAGCTTGCTCTAACCCCCCGCCGTTGTTAGAGTGCGTCCTAATTGCCGGAAAGGCGAGATTATACTTGTATTTAGGGTTTTAGGTCGAACGCTCCAGGAGATTCCATCGAAGGTTCACTATTGCATTTGAGCGAATGCCATAGGGTAGCCTTTCCTGTTCATTCTTTACAGGCATCTAAATAAAAGCTAAATGATTGCTAAATCATTGAGGCTCTTTGCCGTAAAATAACAATGCATACTAAGAATGGAATCTTTAACTAAGGAATAGATAAATCCATGTTTAAAAAAATTCGGGGAATGTTCTCTAATGATCTTTCCATTGATTTAGGGACAGCGAACACACTCATTTATGTCAGAGATCAGGGCATTGTTTTGAATGAGCCTTCAGTTGTCGCTATTCGTACTCACAATGGCCAGAAAACCGTCACAGCCGTAGGCTCAGACGCGAAACGAATGCTGGGTCGAACGCCCGGCAATATTACGGCTATTAGACCTTTGAAAGACGGCGTGATTGCAGATTTTCAGGTAACTGAAAAAATGTTGCAGCATTTTATCAATAAAGTACATGAAAATAGCTTTTTCCCGCCCAGTCCTCGTGTTTTGGTTTGTGTTCCGTGCAAATCGACTCAGGTTGAGCGCCGCGCAATTCGCGAATCTGTAGCAAGTGCGGGTGCTCGCGATGTCAGATTAATAGAAGAGCCGATGGCTGCGGCTATCGGTGCAGGTTTACCGGTAGATCAAGCCAGTGGTTCTATGGTTGTTGATATTGGCGGTGGTACAACAGAAATAGCGATTATCTCTCTCAACGGCGTTGTTTACTCAGAGTCAGTTAGAGTTGGCGGTGATCGGTTTGATGAAGCTATTACTACACATGTTCGCCGCAACTACGGAAGCCTCATTGGTGATGCAACGGCAGAGCGAATTAAAAAAGAAATTGGCTGTGCTTATGCCTCAAGTTCTACCGAGGTAAGAGAGATCGATGTTCGCGGACGAAATCTTGCGGAAGGTGTGCCACGCAGTTTTACGCTCAACAGCGATGAGATTCTCGAATCACTGCAAGAGCCTCTTTCGGCAATTGTCCAAGCTGTCAAGAGTGCCCTTGAGCAGTCTCCTCCAGAGTTGGCGTCTGATATCGCAGAAAGCGGCCTAGTCTTGACTGGCGGCGGTGCCTTGTTAAAAGATTTGGATAAATTGTTATCCGAAGAAACTGGTTTGCCTGTGATTGTGGCTGAAGATCCACTTTCCTGTGTTGCTAGAGGTGGAGGCAAGGCGATGGAACTTATGGATGATCATGATATTGATTTGCTAACGCTGGAGTAGGTTGCTTTTAAAGCGGCACTCTTAAGGGTGGCAATTAATGTTGAGATAAATGTGTTTGCCGACAAAGAAGTTAGTGCCCTAGCGATAAAGCGTTAGGGCAGGCAGAGACATTGACCACCTTTGCCGTCTATAATCGGGTTATCTGCGACGAGGTGACCTAGCAATCGATAAAACCCTATTTATAAAAGGTGTGGCGCTTGAGTATCGGGCGCTTGCCTTCCTTCTGCTTTCGGTTTGCGTCATGTTTGCCGACAGCAGATTCGGTTATCTTGAGAAAGCCCGTTTCGGTATTGCCTACGCAACCACACCGATTTACTGGGTTGCTGATGTTCCTGCGCGAGTTTCATTTTGGTTTGATGACGTTTTTGTATCCCATACTGATTTAGTTGAAGAAAACACCAGGCTCAAGGAAGAATTGCTTGTGGCTCAGCGTGAATTGCAGCTGCTTGAATCATTGGCGAGTGAAAATAGTCGTTTATTAGAGTTGCAAGCGGCGGCTCAAGTAATTCAAGGGGATGTCCTGCTTGCTGAGATTATAAACGTCTCTCCAAATCCATTTTCAAAACGAGTGCTAATTAATAAGGGTGCGAGAGATAATGTTTTTCTGGGTCAGGCACTGTTGGATGCTAATGGTTTGATGGGCCAGGTGGACGAAGTGCTGCCGTTTACTAGCTGGGTTTTGTTAATTACCGATTACCGCCACATCACACCAGTAGAGATAAACCGCAATGGTGAAAGGGCGCTAGCGCGCGGGAGTCGTACAACGACACCCGAATTAGAGTTGGAATATGTCACGCAGACGCAGGACATGGTCGCTGGGGATATCTTAGTTAGCTCGGGCATGGGTCAGGTTTACCCGAAAAACTATCCCGTTGCAGAAGTCATTAGCGTGTTCGCTGATCCTGGCCAAGATTTTGCAACAATTAAAGCTAGGCCTCTTGCTCAGATAGCCAGCACTCGCAATGTTTTGTTGGTGTTTCCTGATAAGCCTAGCGCTATTAAAGTCGAGGTTAGTGACAGCGTCTCTGACGAACAAGTTACTCAGATTGAGTCGGTACAGGCTGGGCAGGCTGTAAAACAGGAAAATTTATGAGGCAGGGAGCGCACCGGATCTGGGTTATAGGCCTTAGTTTCTTAGTTGCCTATTTGCTGGCAATCGTCCCGTTTCCAGAATGGGCAATGAACTACCGGCCTGAGTGGGTGCCGATGGTGTTAATTTATTGGGTAATGGCATTGCCTTATAGAGTGGGTATTGGCTCAGCTTGGGTCGCGGGTATTATGCTAGATATCCTCGAAGGCTCCATACTCGGTGTAAATGCGATGGCGTTAGTGATCGTCGCTTATGTGACGCTAAGTCTGCATCAGCGCTTAAGAATGTTCTCATCCATACAGCAGAGCGGTTTGGTTTTAGCTTTAGTGGGGCTGAATTTGATGCTATGTCACTGGCTACAAATAATGACCACCCAGTCGATTAATGGGAATTTAATGTTTCTGATGGCAGCTTTGACCAGTGCCGCAATTTGGCCCTCGCTATTTCATTTACTGCGGCAAATTCGCCGTAGCTTCACGGTGCGCTGAAGCCTAAGCGCCGCGTATTATGAGTAACACTCCTTTATTATTGGCTTCTAATTCTCCAAGACGTCGAGAACTGTTACTCCGGTTAGGGGTGGCTTTTCAAGTTTGTCCTCAAGATATTGATGAATCTGTTCTCGATGGGGAGAAGCCCCATGACTATGTTCAGCGCGTGGCGCTTGAGAAGGCACAATCTGCTTTGGCGGCGCACCCGAATGGACTGATTTTGGCAGCTGATACCTCCGTCATAGTCGATGGTCAAATTTTAGGTAAGCCGCAAGACAGCGTAGATGCCGCATTAATGTTGGCACTGCTTTCGAATCGTGAGCATACAGTGCTTACAGCAATCACGCTTGTCGATTCTTTGAGAGAACGCTCGAGTGTGGTTCGAACGACGGTAAACTTTAGAGCCATCTCAGCGGCGGAGATGCAGCGGTACTGGGAAACCGGTGAGCCTGTCGGTAAGGCAGGGGCTTATGCTATTCAGGGGTTTGGATCTGCATTTGTTGAATCTATCGAAGGCAGTTTCAGCAATGTAGTAGGTTTGCCTTTGTTTGAAACTGCTCAGTATTTGGAAGAGTTCAATGTGGCTATTTGGCAGCAGGGGTTGGTGGACTTATGAGTGAAGAAATTCTGATCAATGTCACCAACGTTGAAACTCGAGTGGCACTTATCGAAAATGGTTTACTGCAAGAAATCTACATAGAGAGACACAATAATCGCGGGCATGTTGGGGATGTGTTTAGAGGTAAAGTGGTTCGAGTCATGCCTGGGATGGATGCCGCATTTATCGATATCGGACTTGAGAAAGCAGCCTTTATTCATGCTTCCGATATCTGTGTTATTGACAAAGAAGGTTATGAAATCCGATTAGAATCACATCGGGCGCTTCATGAGATTGTAAGAGAAGGGCAACATATAATTGTCCAAGTTGCGAAAGATGCGATAAGCACCAAAGGAGCTAGATTAACGACACATCTGACACTGCCTTCACGAAACTTAGTTTATATTCCACGCTCCAAACACACGGGAGTATCCCAGCGCTTGGAAGACGAGCCGGAGCGAGAGCGATTACTTAGCCAGCTACAACAGTGTTTAGATGAAGAGGAATGGGGTGATCGTGGCGGCTTCATAATTCGTACAGCGGCAGAAAACGCAAGTGCTACCGAGTTTAAGGAGGACATAAGGTTTCTAAAAAGGCTATGGGGAAAGGTGGCGACAAGAATAGAGCGCAACGATGGCATCAAAACCTTATACCGAGACGTGCCTCTTTATATGCGAACGGTTAGAGATCTTATTACGCCGCAAGTCGAGAGAATTCGTATCGACAATCGCCAGTCCTTTGATGAGATGGGTCAGTTCTTGGATGACTTTATTCCTGACTCTACGACCGTTATTGAACACTATAGCGGCGCACGGCCTATTTTTGATGTTTACGGCATTGAAGATGAAATCAATAAGGCCTTAGGCCGGCAAGTGAAGCTCAAGTCAGGCGGTGATTTGGTCATAGATCAAACCGAGGCTATGACGACTGTGGACGTTAACACTGGCAGCTATTTGGGAAGTCGTAATCATGCAGAAACGATTTTAAAGACTAATTTGGAGGCGGCGACTGCGATTGCTCGTCAGCTTAGAGTTAGGAATCTTGGCGGTATAATAATCATTGATTTTATCGACATGATAGATCTAGAGCATCAGCGCCAAGTCCAGCGCACGTTTGCTAAGGCTTTAGAGAAAGATAGAGCGAAAACGTCGATAACGCCGTTGTCCCAGTTGGGATTAATAGAAATGACTAGAAAACGGACTAGGGAAAGCTTAGGGCAGATCTTAAACGCGCCGTGCTCGGTATGTAACGGTCGCGGAAGGCAGAAATCGGCTGAGACAGTTTGCTTTGAGATATTCCGTGAAGTGCTCAGGATGGCAAAGGCCTATGACAGCAATGTGCTGTTGGTGATGGCTTCTCAAATCGTAGTCGATAGACTTTTAGATGAAGAGTCTAATACTCTCGCCGAGTTGGAAGATTTAGTCGCTAAGACGGTCAAATTTGAGGTTGAACCTATGTATACTCAAGAGCAGTTTGACGTCGTCTTATACTGAAAATCCAATTAAATTTTCAGTCGCTATTAAGCTAGCCGGCGCTAGTCTGGAATAGCCTGACACTGTATTCACGGTACCGTGGCCACTCACCCTCAAAAGAGATGTTTTTAGCCTTGACTTCTATTGCTGCAGATATGGTTGCTAAAATCTTCAAAAAACTACGCCAGCAAACGGCAATCGTCACTGTGGTTGCTGTGGTGTTGATGGCAGCCTATGTCAGCATCGGCAGGCAGTTCATGCCGGCGGTCTCCCAATACACAGAATTCTTTGAGCAACAACTATCCGCAGTTGCCGGTGTCCCTGTCTCCATTGAAAAGATAACTGGCAGTTTTAGCGGGTTTAATCCAATCCTGCAAATTGATGGCCTGAACCTGAGAGTGAACGACGGCCAAAAATCAGACCAGCCTACTTCTGCCGGCGCACTTTATTTTAGCTCAGCCACTATAGTACTCGATGTGCCTCAAAGCATTTGGCGTAGGGAATGGGTTTTGCAAGACTTTCGCGTAGAAAGTCTAGAGATAAATGTTGTGCAAACTACAAACGGTAGTTGGAAGCTGCAAGGCATGAGTGTGGACGGTGAGCAAAGCATGGAGTTGGCTACGGTCTATGATGCACTTTTACGAATCTCTAGACTAGATATGTCAGGGGTGGCCGTCAACATTGAAACTCAAAACGGCGATCGGTTTCGATTTAATGGCGGTGCGGCATCAATTCGCAATCAGGATGCTAAACACTATATTCATGCCACGGCCTTTCCTGATGGCAGCCGAGCTGAATTAAAAGTATCGCTTGAGGTTGTGGGCGCGGTTTTGAGTGAAATGTCTGGTCAATTACACGTAGACATTCCAGTGGGTAACTATTCTGAACTGGCAGCTGGCGAATATGGCGATCAACTTACTTTAACGCAGCTGCTCGGCGGTGCTGGAATTTGGTTAGATTTGGAAAGAGGTCAGCCAACAAGTTTAATCGTCCAGCCTCAGATTTCTAGACTGGCTTTCAAAGGGCCCCACTCAGAAGGCACTACACTCCAACAATTCAGCGGTATCGTGTCAGTCAATTTTGATGAGACGGGCGTCGGTCCAATTTCCCAGTTAGATCTTTCCGATATGTATATATCTTGGAATGGAATCAATTGGTTGAATTTTAATAGTTCATTAAGTATCAAATCCGAACAAGATATTGCTGTGATAGCAGATCAGGTCAACATAGATCTTGTTAGCGGAGTCGCTTTAGCCGGCGGTTTTCTGCCGCCAGAGATAAATGATCAATTAAGACAATACTCACCAAAGGGTGTTTTTGAAAATTTCAATATTAGATCTTCGGTAGCTGATGATGAACTTAAAACTCTTGCGCTTAGTTCTAACGTTCGGGCTTTTACGGCAAGCTCGGTCGGAGGCTCGCCCAATTTAGCGGGTATAGACGGCTTCATTGAGTTGGAATTTGATGCTCCTACTGGGGTAGTCAGCGGCGTCGGCGAAATAGAATCAACGAATTTTAGTATGAATTTTCCCAATAATTTTTCGTCTACTTGGGACTACGGCTATGTAAACGGCGCGCTTGATTTTTCGATTGATATCAGTGACGGTCAAGAAATCAGACTACACAGCTCTGTGATAGTCTCTGAATCAGATGCGGTAGATGCCCACGCACAGTTTGCGAGCTATTTACGCCGTTTTCCCGATGGTCGCCGAGAGTCAGAATTAGACCTTTATGTTGGCGCGTCACGTTTGGATGGGCAACAGAAAAACCTTTATCTGCCAGACGGCCCTAATGTAGCCGACGGTTTAAGAAATACCATGCAGTGGATAGATAAGGCGCTAATAGCAGGTGACGTCACCAGTGCGGGTATTATTTACAGGGGCTCGACCTTACCGGATGCGCCTGCTGAGTTGAAAACTTTTCAAAGTTATTTTGAAATGGAACAAGGTCAATTACTTTTCAGCGAAGACTGGCCTGAGATAAATGACCTTTCTGCATTGGTTTTTACTGCTGATAATGATGTCGACGTGGAAATTCGGGGTGGTCGCTCGTTGAATCTTAATCTAGATGGCGCCAGTGGTACGGTGCGCCGAAATTTGGATGATGAGAATTGGATCAATATCACCGGCAATGCGAGTGGTCTAACCAGTGATGGGCTGGCTTATCTACAAAATTCTGGGGTAGGAGAAAACCTTAAAGAGGAGTTTTTTAGCTGGCAAGCGGAGGGAGATTTCAAGTTGGGCGTGGATGTTAAAATTCCATTGGGTGTGCCTAATTCTGAAACTAAAGTTCGTCTAGAATTGGCGGTTCTAGAAAACCAGCTCACTCTTCCCGAATATGCTCTTATTGTGTCTGAGCTTTCTGGGCCGATTATTTTCGATACTGAAACTGGTGTTGAGGAAACATCGTTAAGCGGCAATATTTTCGGCAAACCAGCTGATTTCACTTTGTCCTCTTTAAGCAGAGAGGGAGAATTAGAGGCTATCTATATCGATTCGATGGGCGTAGCTGCTATCCCTGAGTTAATCGAGTGGCCAATGCAGAGCGACTTCATTGCCGATCTTTTGCGTCAAATGAGCGGTGAGTTTAATTACGCTGCCAAGCTGAGTCTGAATCAATCTTCTGTGGCAAATTCACAGACTTCTCTGTCAATACAAACAGATTTAAAAGGGGCCAGCTCAAACTTTCCAGAACCGTTTAGAAAAGCAGCACAAGAGACTCGTCCTTTGGTTTTGAATTTTGAGTTTGGTGAAAACCAATCTGTTGATGGCCGCTATGGCGAGAGCCTTAATTTTCAGATGGACTTGAAAGGCGGTGCCATCACTAAAGGGGCGGTGTATGTGGGTTCAGATTCCAATGATTTGGAGAGCCTGCTAGATAGTGACGTGTCAGGCTTGGTCGTTTTTGGTGAGATACCTATTTTTAAGCTCGAACAATGGACAAGCTTTTTAGATAGCTTTGGCGGCGGGGGAGCTAATGCTGCATCTAATGACTTTAGTGACACACTTGCGTTTGTTGATGTCAGTGTAAATAACTTCGAACTTTATGATCAGATACTACCCAGCGTTGCAATGCGAATAGAAGTAAACCAGAAAATTCCAGCATGGAAGGTAAGACTTGTTAGCGAAAATATTCTTGGTCAGGTGGATATCCCCTTTAGTGAAGACGATTATCTGCTGCTTAATTTCGAGTATCTTCGCCTGCCCGGTGATGTAGCAGTGCAATTAGCCAGTGGTGATAGTAGTGGCAACGACAGTACCGGCGAAGATTTAGATGTGTCAATTGTGCAAGAAGAAATCCCTATTGATGCTTTAGTGAGTATTGATCCGCGCACACTGCCTAAGATGAAGTTTACAACTGAAGATTTTAGTATAGGGTCGCTTCCTTATGGCCCCTGGCAATTTACGTTAGATGCAAGTGAAAAAGGAGCGGAGCTTACCGATTTGGCTTTTGATTTTCGCGGGCTTAGGCTTGGTTTTGACGACGTAATGGAGGACGCGGAGGATGAAGGAGGCGAATCGGTTTCTTTAAAGCCCCATTTTC
>JBLHTH010000056.1:0-17935 GCA_047627195.1 Pseudohongiellaceae bacterium
ATGCGGCAGGCCATACCAAGGTGGTGGGTGTCACTAATTATGGCGTCGAGCTAGTCGCCACCATCGCTGACGATAATATTTTCGCTACCCAATTTCATCCAGAAAAAAGTCAAACTGCGGGCCTTACATTACTTAAAAATTTCTTGCAGTGGGATGGATCAACTAAAGAGAGTAAAAATACGTGTTAGTAATTCCAGCGATTGATTTAAAAGATGGTCATTGCGTGCGACTAAAGCAAGGCCGAATGGAAGATTCCACCGTCTTTTCAGACGACCCTGTCAGCATGGCAGGAATCTGGGCTGCAAAAGGTGCTAGAAGGTTGCATATTGTCGATCTCAACGGCGCATTTGCTGGCACGCCAGTGAATGCAGAAATCGTTGCGGCAATCGCTAAAGCCTACCCAGATTTACCTATTCAAATTGGCGGCGGAATTCGCAGTTTAGAAATCATCAAATCCTATTTGGACGCAGGCGTTGCCTACGTCATCATAGGAACCCAAGCCGTTAAAGAGCCAGATTTCGTCCGTCAGGCTTGCGCTGCATTTCCGGGTAAAATAATCGTTGGAATCGACGCTATAGATGGCATGGTTGCCACGGAAGGCTGGGCAGAGGTTAGTGAAGTACTGGCTATCGATCTGGCTGAAAAGCTTGCGGATTTTGGTGTCTGCGCCATCATCTACACCGATATCGCTCGAGATGGGATGATGAAAGGCGTCAATATCGAAGCGACAAAGGAATTGGCCAACCATTCTCCGATTCCTGTGATCGCATCAGGCGGAATAAGTAAGCTTGCAGACATTGCTGCCATTCGCGAGGCGTCCGAGTCAGAATATGGCGCCGGCATTATTGGTGTGATAACTGGCCGGGCGATTTACGAAGGCATGCTCGATCTTTCTATGGCCCAGCAGTTGTGTGACGAGTAGGAGTTACTGTGGCTCTAGCAAAAAGAATCATCCCTTGTTTGGACTGTGAAAATGGTCGGGTTGTCAAAGGTGTAAAATTTTTAGATATTAGAGATGCTGGTGATCCTGTTGAAATATCCAAGCGCTACTGCGATGCCGGGGCCGATGAGATAACTTTTTTAGATATCACCGCGAGTCACGAAGG
The DNA here is from genome assembly GCA_047627195.1 of Pseudohongiellaceae bacterium. Classification (GTDB taxonomy): domain Bacteria; phylum Pseudomonadota; class Gammaproteobacteria; order Pseudomonadales; family Pseudohongiellaceae; genus UBA9145. The sequence goes on from JBLHTH010000056.1 coordinate 1,107, forward strand.
CCGGCAGACTACAGTGGATACTGTGAGAGCCATTGCCAGCCAAGTGTTTATTCCCTTGACTGTAGGCGGCGGAATTCGAACCCTAGAGGACATTCGCACCATGCTCAACGCCGGTGCAGACAAAGTGTCAATCAATACCGCGGCGGTTACTAACCCTGAATTCGTCCGCCAGGCAGCGCAGCGCTTCGGTTCTCAATGTATTGTTGTGGCCATAGATGCTAAGCAAATTTCTGGTAACGGGGGGGAGGTAGCACAAGCCAATCGCTGGGAAATATTCACCCACGGAGGACGCAATGCAACTGGCATTGATGTAATCGAGTGGGCAGTGAAAATGGTGGAGTATGGCGCTGGAGAAATTTTACTAACCAGCATGGATCGAGATGGCACCAAAATAGGGTTTGACCTGGCACTAAACAAAGCGGTAAGCCAGGCGGTGCAGGTTCCTATTATAGCTTCCGGCGGTGTTGGCAATCTTCAGCATCTTGCCGATGGCGTCCTATTAGGGGAGGCCGACGCCGTGCTAGCGGCGAGCATTTTTCACTTTGGTGAATTTAGCGTGGGCGAGGCCAAAGAGTTTATGGCCTCGCAGGGAATTGAAGTTCGTTTGTAGCTCTGGCTTGCAAGGTTTGTGATCAGCGCTTAGTTAGCCCGTTGAGCAAAATCACCTGATGCGGCTCGGGCCTGCGGAGGTCTAAAAGCATTTATCCCTTTGAGCAGATTTAACGCTTCATTAAGTGGGTAATCACTCACTAAGACTTCCTCAGCTGAAATCAATGCCTCGGCCATTTCGCTGTTGTTTTTACCGCTGTCTCCATTACCATTACCCAAATGACCCTGTAGATCAGCTTCGCTATACTGCGCGGCATTTCTTGAGCGGCGAGTTACAAATGCTTCATCAACGATAATATCCGGCTCTATGCCTTGAGCCTGAATTGAGCGGCCTGATGGAGTGTAGTACAAAGCGGTGGTCAGCTTAATCGCTCGATCTTCCCCTAGTGGCAGTATGGTTTGTACTGAACCCTTACCGAAGCTGCGCGTTCCCATGATGATGGCTCGGCCATGATCTTGCAAAGCGCCAGCAACGATTTCTGATGCTGACGCCGATCCGTTATTTATCAAGACAACAACCGGGATATCGCCCGCGACAGTGGCGCGGCTTGCGTTAAATTCCATGCCGCTGTCTTCCATGCGGCCTTCGGTATAAACAATTCGGCCTTGGTTGATAAAAGCATCAACCACCCCTACGGAGGCCTGTAATACGCCGCCAGGATTATTGCGCAGGTCTAGAATAAGGCCTTTTAGTGATTCGTTTTCTTCCAATAATTTGGTGATTTCGGCTTGTGTCTCAATGCCTGTATTGGCGCGAAATTGAGAAATCCGAAGATAAGCATAGCCCGGGTCGACCATTCGGCTGCGTACGCTGGCGACGGTAATGATTTCGCGCACCAAAGTGACATCAAAGGCATCTACGCCTTCTCGGGCGATCGTTACAGTAATTTCTGTGCCCGGTGCGCCGCGCATCATTTCTGCTGCTTCATCAGGAAGTAATTCCCTAAGAGGTCGGCTGTTTATCTGAATAATTAGGTCGCCTGCTTGAATGCCGGCGCGATCAGCCGGTGAGTCATCAATGGGACTGATGACCTTGATATAGCCATCCTCGCGGCCAACTTCGATGCCCAGCCCGCCAAATTCGCCAGTGGTAGTTTCCTGAAGTGCCTCGTATTCATCCTCGACCAGATAGGATGAGTGTGGATCTAATCCAGAAAGCATGCCCTTTATCGCGTTCTTCAGCAAAGTGCGGTCATCGACTTCTTCAACATAAGCGGCACGGATTCGATCCAATGCTTGGGTGAATATGCGTACTTCCTCTAACGGCAGAGGCAGTTGCTCTTGGGCGAAAGAGGGCAGTGCCAAGCAGTTGCCTGCTAAAACCAAGGTTAGGCTGATTGATTTAAGCTTGGTGTGAGCGTTTTGGAGCGAATTCATAAGACTTTCCTAGTTGCGCTTGCTGGGCTCTTTGCCCCTAATCGAAAAGCAATGCTTGTATTTCGAATGAGTTGCACGAATGAGTTGCACTAAACAGTTATACGATTCAGTTAAATGATTTAGTTTAATGAATGAACTAATAGTTTCAGTTTATTCGCGTGATGGCAATTCGGAAACTACCTCATTAGCATCAAAGGTGGGGCCGTTGGCCGCTTTTTCACCCCTCGAGCCTAATTTTAGTTTCAGTGCTGGATAGCTCAGAGGGTTTGGAGTGCAAAACTGAGGTTCTAAGTGGCAAAGTTGGCCTATTGTAGCTAGCCCATAATAGCTGGCTCATAAGCGGCGGTTAGCGGCTAGTGCTAAACCAAGGACTGGGGTCTTGGGGTTGGCCATTGCGGCGGATTTCAAAATACAAACCATCCTCACCACTGCTGATGGAGGTGCCTGATGTGGACACGATGTCGCCGGCATTAACCCATTTGCCAGCAATAGCAGAAAGAGCCTCGTTGCCGCCATACAGACTCAAATAGCCACTGCCATGATCAACAATGACTAACAATCCAGAGCCTCTCAGCCAGTCTGCAAAGACCACATGACCGGCGTGAACAGCTCGCACCGGTGTGCCTGTTTCTGCCTCGATAGTGATGCCTTGGCGGCTTAGATTGCCTTCGCCGTAGCGCTCACCAAAGCGGCTACTAAACTTGCCAGCTAAAGGAGGGGCAAGCCGGCCTCTGGTGCCGGCAAACGGTGGCACATCGGCAAACGATCGTATCCCCTCCATTACTACTCGGATTTCCTCAACGAGCCGCTGGAGCTCTGCTTGATTGATTTCCAATTGCTCCAACTCTTGCCCTTTTGAGGCGATACTGCTTCTAAGAGATGCCAGCGCATTTTGTTTTTCCAGCCTAGCTAAGTCTAGTGCCGCGAGCTGGTTGTTGAGCGCGGTACCGTGTTGTTCTAGCTCGGCAACTTTTGCCGCCGCAACTATTTCTGTACTTTTGATTCGTTCTATTAATGTTTCGAACTCACTAACCTTTCGTAACTGGGCTTCAGAAAACTTCAGCGTGTAGTGAAGCATTCTAGCGCTGTCGCTTATAGCGGTTTGACCGTCTTGGCTGAAAAAAGTTTTTAGTAAATTTGGGCCGCCACGAATGTAGACTGCTTTTATCAGCTGGTTCAGGATTGCTGCTTGCTCTGTTTTTAACAAGTTCAGTGAATGTGCCTGACCCGCTAAAGCGTCTAGCTCGGTCTGAGTTTGTTGGATGTTAATGCGGGTTTCATTCGTGCGTTTGCTTAGTCGTGCCAAGTCGCTATCAGCCTGTTTAAGTGAGCTTTGTTCCGTGCTCATGGCTTGGGTGGCCGTGTTGAGCCAGCCGCGTATGTCTTCGATTGCGGTAGCTACAGACTCTAGTTCTTGCTGTGCTTGGAGGCCAGTATTGTTGTTCTGGTTCTGGTTCTGGCTCAGGGCTGGGCTAGAAAACAACAAAGCCACAGCAAGCACAAACCAGTGCTTGCTGTGGCTGTATTTTAAAGTTAGCGGCATAAAAGAAGACACCTGGCTTCTAATTTTTTTAGCTTTTTCTTGCAACAAGCACCTGGCCGGTCATTTCGGCAGGGACCTCAATATCCAGCAGTGTAAGCAGGGTTGGCGCAATGTCGCTGAGGCTGCCATCTTGAGTAAATTGAAATCCACTTTTGCCGACATAGACCAGAGGCACCGGGCCCGCTGTGTGAGAAGTGAGAGGCTGATTGGTCGCAGGGTCAAGCATCTGCTCGACGTTGCCGTGGTCGGCTGTTATCAATAGCTCACAATCGTTTGCAAGGATGGCATCAACAATCGGTTTTAGGCATTTATCGACGGCCTCCACAGCTTTAACGGCGGCGGCAAAATTACCGGTGTGGCCCACCATGTCTCCATTTGCATAGTTGCAAATAATGACGTCGTATTTGCCAGAATTAATTGCTTCAACTAGTTTTTCAGTCAATTCAAAAGCTGACATTTCAGGTTTCAGATCGTAGGTTTTAACTTGCGGAGAAGGAATTAGCTCGCGATCTTCGTTAGCGAAAGGCTGTTCGCGGCCGCCGTTAAAAAAGAAAGTCACGTGGGCATATTTTTCGGTCTCGGCAATGCGTAGCTGAGTTTTGCCGGTGTTAGCAAGATACTCGCCCAGGACATTCTCCAATGCTATAGGAGGATAGGCGACAGTTGCCTCAATATCAGCGGCGTATTGCGTCAACGTAATAAAGTCGCCTAGCATTGGCCTTGCTTGACGATTAAAACCGCTAAATTTGTCATCTACAAAGGCGCGGCTGATTTCTCGCGCACGGTCGGCGCGAAAATTCATGAAATAAACCACGTCACCGTCGTCTATGACGCAGCTGTTGCCATCTACATCGGTAATTGAGGTTGCTTGCACAAATTCATCGTCTTCTCCGCGCGCGTACGCCGCTGCTAGCGCGTCATTTACACTGTTGTAGCTGAACGGGGCTTTGCCCTGAGTCAGTAAATCATAAGCCGGTTGCACGCGATCCCAGCGATTGTCGCGATCCATGGCAAAAAAACGTCCACAAAAAGAAGCAATACGACCGCGACCAGATTTTCTGAGAAGGTCGTCGGTTTTTTGCAACGAGGCTAGCGCGCTGCGCGGAGCCGTGTCACGGCCATCTAAAAAGGCATGCACGAATATTTGCGGCACATCACGCACAATGGCCATCTCAACCATGGCATTAATTTGGTCTTCGTGGCTGTGAATACCCCCATCAGAAAGCAAGCCGATTATGTGAATAGGGGTTTCACTGTCTTTGGCCTTGCGGATACCACTGCGCAAAATCTGATTAGTAAAAAATGTACCATCTTCAATTGCCTTGTCGATTCGCGTAAGGCTCTGATAAACAACGCGCCCGGCCCCGAGATTCATATGACCGACTTCGGAATTGCCCATCTGTCCCGCGGGCAGCCCTACCGATTTTCCTGAGGTGTCGATGAGGGCGTGAGGCTGATTCTGCCAAAGTTTGTCCCAGTTTGGGCTTTTTGCCGCATGGATTGCATTGCTGGCGGTGTCTTCTCGATGGCCCCAGCCATCAAGGATGAGTAGAAGGGCAGTTTTCTTATGGGTCATGGAGGGCGCTTTATCCGAAGGCAGTGTGAGTTTTGATCAGGCTGAATATTATCCTTTAAACCCGGAATCATAGCGAGTGAATCACGATGAGCGACTTCTTTAGCGGCGACGGTCCGTGTATACTCCTTGCCTTTTGTGGCAGCGGCGACTTAACGTCCGTGGGATACAGCTAAATTATAATGGCTCAATTTATTGAATTTATAGGCAATCATCTAATCTTAGCGGCAGCTTGGCTGCTGGTGGCGACTGGAATTGTTTTTTACCACCAACGTACAGGTTCTAAATCTGTCAGTCCTCAAGGGGCGGTTGCGCTTATTAACCGCAGTGATGGGATTGTTATTGATTTACGGGACAAGAAAGATTTTGACGCTGGGCACATTGTTGATTCAATCAACATCCCTTATGCCAAGTTAGCTCAGAGGTTGACCGAGCTGGACAAGCACAAGGAAAAGCCGGTAATTGTGGTTTGTAAGCTTGGGCAGCAATCAGGCATGGCTTCAAAGCAAATCCAAGAGGCAGGTTTTTTGGATGTTCACAAATTAGCCGGCGGCATAAGCGAATGGCGAGCTCAGTCACTGCCTGTGGTTAACAAATAGCGAATACTAAGTAACCAGTGACATTGCCCGTTAGCAATTACTTACAAACATACCTAATTCACACGATAAAAAGACACTATAGGATTAATCATGGCCGAGAACGAAGAAAACACAACAGCAGCGGCCGCTGCACCTTTAGATACTGAGCAACCTACAGGGCCTCAGTTTGCTTTACAGCGTATATTTTTGAAGGATTCTTCTTTTGAATCGCCCCGCAGTCCGCTTATTTTTCAGGCGCAATGGAGCCCAAAGATCAACTTTGATATTAAGACGCGCAGCAGCAAAGTTCAGGATGATGTCTACGAGGTTGTCTTGGTATTGACTGCCGAAGCGCAAATTGAAGAGCAGGCTGCATTTTTAGTGGAAGTTCACCAAGCCGGCATATTCACAGCTAAAGATTTTGATGATGCACAGTTAGAACAGGTTTTGGCGACGGTATGTCCTAATATTCTCTTTCCATATGCCCGCGAAGCGGTCGACAGCTTAGTCATCAAAGGCAGCTTCCCAGCACTTATGTTGGCGCCTATAAACTTTGACGCACTTTACCTGCAGCAAAAGCAGCAGGCTCAGCAAGCGGCAGCGGACGGTGGCGACACGGCGGCGGAAGCTCCTGCGTCAGATACTACGCAGTAGTCATTTGTGTAGGCAAAAAAAGGCCGCTGGTTGCGGCCTTTTTTGTGTTCGGATGTTCTCTTGCTTTCCCAACAGTCTTTTAACTATCTCCTGCCTGAGCTTCACTTTTGCTTTGCTTGTCTCTTCTTTGCTCTCTTGCTTTGTTTTTATTGGCCTAGCTCGAAGCCTAGTTGACGCCAGGCTTCGTACACTAACACAGCGGCCGCGTTGGATAGGTTCAGGCTTCGGCTTTCGGCTAGCATAGGGATTCTAACTAGGTTTTCGGTGCCCAATTCGTCTCTAATCGAATCGGGTAGGCCGCGTGTCTCAGGACCAAAAACTAAAAAGTCTTCTTTTTGATATTGAACGTCAGTGTAGTTGTTTTGGCCCTTTGTGGAAATGCCGAAAAGACGTGATTTAGCGTTAACTTCTTTAAAGTTCTGCCAATTTTCATAGATCGTAATACCTGCGAACTCGTGATAATCTAATCCTGCACGGCGCATTCGCTTATCATCGAGCTCAAAGCCAAAGGGTTTGATCAAATGTAGCTGTGAGCCTGTATTTGCCGCTAATCGGATAATATTTCCCGTATTAGGGGGTATTTCTGGTTCGAAAAGAACGATGTTGATCAAAATTTAACCACTCGGTTACAGTCAGTTGCACACTTTAACAGTTACTGATTATTAAAATCAGCTAATTTCGGACTGCCTAGATATTCGAATTCTTCCCACCTTTAGCCCACTTCAGCGCCGTAAATAGGGTACTTTTAGCCTTAAGTAGGGAACTTACCCTAGTTTATCCCGAATATTGACCTATTTTGTTTTAGAATTTAACAACTTAAACGATACTCCTTACAGGCTTATTAGGTTTAGCGGGTCTGTGTGCGGGTCAAAGGTTTTTAGCCGGGCGGCAAAACAAGAATTGCGCTAGGGATTTGGCGTAAAAAATAGAGCTTCAGTTTTTGAACGGGCTTTTAATTAACGGGTAGCACAGTAATGTTTCAGTTTTTGAAAAAGAAGACGAAATCGACAAGCCGCGTTGGACTTATGGTTCAATCCGATCAGCTTGTGCTCGCCCATGTGGACCTAAGAAATGGTTCGCCTTACGTGCTGAACTGCAAGCAAATAGCCTTGGATTCTGCCAAAGACGCCCCGGCGGTGTTGGAGGATCTGGTCAAGGAATTGAACCTTGAGGGGACGCAGTGTAGCTACGTGCTGAATCCTAGAGATTACAACCTGCACTTAGTTGAGGCGCCCAACGTAGAGCCCGACGAACTGCGCTCCGCTGTGCGCTGGAAAATTAAAGATTTGCTCGACATGAAAATCGACGACGCGGCAATCGACGTGTTTCAAGTGCCAAAAGATGCTTATCGCGGCCGCGAGATGGTTTATGTGATTGCTTCGCTGAAATCTCGAATCAGGTCTATCGCAGAGATGGTTTCGGCTAGTGGCTTAGAACTTTCTGTGGTCGATATACCCGAGCTAGTGATGAAAAATGTGTCTACATCCTTTGTAAACGACAACAACGGCGTTGCCTTTATGGATCTTCGCCGCACCGGCAGCACCATGAATATCAGTCGCGAAGACAGCCTTTATCTTACGCGCCGCATCAATACCCAATTAGGCCCTGACGTTATGAAGGCACCTGATTGGGAAGCAATGAAAGATCGCTTGGTGTTGGAAATACAGCGCTCACTGGATTATTACGAAAGCCAGATGGGCAAGAGTCCCATTAACCAGATTGTTATCGCCCCGCGTCAGTACGATTCAATCGCAATGGCGCAGAGCCTGAATGAAATGCTCAGTGGCACGGTCAGCGTTTTAGACCTTGCTGACGATTTGGACAGCGCTGTAGAGCTGACTCATGAGATGCAGCAAATTTGTATGCCAGCCATTGGCGCAACGTTACGCGGTGCCGGAAAGCTTACGAAACCTAAAAAGACCGCAGCTAAAGCAGAGGAAGCCGCCTGATGAAGCAGCAGGTCAATCTTTATCTGGCAGAATTCCGGGTCCAAAAGGATTCGGTAACGCCATTACTTATGGGCCAGGTTTTAGCCGGTATAGTGATCACTATGGTGGTATTTACCTTGTTTGATGTTTTTACCCGATGGCAGTTAGAGGGTGAATTGGCAGAGATACAGAAAGTGTTGATAGAAGAGACGAGCAAAACCGACAGTCTTGACGACCTGCTGGCTAAGCGCTCACAAACTACCGATTTGTCGGAACGCCTTGCTCAGGCAGAAGCAACACTGAGATCTAGTCGTCAGATTGCCGAGTTTTTGGGTGAGACCAAGCTTGGCAATGTGGACGGGTTTTCAGAATATTTTAAAGACCTTTCCAGGGCGTCGGTAGCAGGCTTAGCGCTCAATAAATTTGAGTTTTCTAAGGGCGGTGAGGAAGTAACCATATCTGGGAATGTAGCCGCTTCGGTTTTAGTGCCTCGCTATGTTGACAATATTAAACAAGGTAGCAGTCCACTTAAATATTCCCGCTTTAGTCCAAGCATTAGCCGGGTCGGTGATGGCGGGCAATTTTATTCGTTTGAGTTGAGTAATCGCGGTGAATGAAAAGCTAAAACAACAGCTCTCTAGTTTGTTAAAGATTGTAGAGTCTCGAAACCAAGCTGAAAAATTGATTTTGCTTGCGGTTGCTATCGCAGCAGTTTCAATGGTTTTTCTTACCTATTTTTATGACCCCTTGGCCGCTGACATCGCTGGTTCTAGAAATAAGATAAACACGGTTAATACGCAAATAACCAGCCAGCAGGCCGGCTATGCCGCTAAGCTAGCGGAGAGTTTGGAAGACCCTGACAAATTTGCTAACGACAGACTTCAAGTAATTATGCTGCAGCAGCAAACCTTAATAAACGAAATTGCAAATTTAGCTGGAGATCTAATTACTCCAAATCAAATGACGGCTATCTTGGGTAGCGTTCTCGGTCGTCAATCGGGTTTAGAGTTGATTAGATTTGAAAACGAAGAAGCGAAACCGCTGCGTTCGGGCTTACAAAATTCGGGAGGTACATTGAACGGTACCGGTTCTGCGGGTGTGTCGGAACAAATTGCAGGTCAAGTATATGAGCACGGCCTTACCATTGAGTTCGAGGGCGACTTTTTTAACACGCTTCGGTACTTAAAATTCCTTGAGGAAATAAGCGGGAGTTTTTTCTGGGACAGTATTACATTCGATCAGTCGGAATGGCCAAATGCCTTGATCACATTGAAGATACATACATTAAGTACAGAACAGGGGTTTATCGGTGTGTAGAAGACGCTTAATAGCTTTAACGGCAAGCCTCCTACTCTGTAATTTTGTGCAGGCAGAGATTATAGACGGTGAGGAATTCATTGATCCGACTCAGCCACTTACTGCGCTAAGGGCAGAGGATGGCGCAGCTAATTTGTCAGCCCTTTTTAGAAATACAGTACCAGCGAGTTATGACCTTACGTTTATTCGAGCGGGTAATACTAATCCCATTGCCGTAATAAATAATCAGCGTGTAACCATCGGTGATGTCATAAGTGGCGCTACTGTAACAAAGATTTCACGCAGCACTGTGACGCTGGCGATTGAGGATAACGAACAAGTAATTGGCTTATACGACACCAGCGTAAAACGCGCCGTGTTGAATCCGTAAGTATTGGAGACGAGTTTGAATAAGATTTTCACCAAAGCGTCAAAGCAAAAGTCGAAGGTATTTGCCTTACTGATTTTTTTCGTGCTGTCCGCCTGTGCGACCCGGCCAGCATCCGTTCCAGATATGGCCATATTGAATACTATTCAGGCGAACATTGAAGAAGCGATTCAAATCGATGCTCCGCCGAGTGACGATCTCAGCGAGGAAGATACGGATTTATTGGCGGAGCTTATTCCATCGCTGTCTTTGGACGAAGACTTATTGGCGCCAATAGAAGAGCGTATATCTATAAGCTCGCCGAACCTGTCGGCGGATGTTTTTTTTAATAGCCTAGTGGCAGATACCGAATACGGCGTTGTTATTAGTGAAGACGTGGATGTTAATATAAATCTGAGTCTGCCCAACGTGACTATAGAAGAAGCCATGGATACAGTATCCGACATTTATAATCTTGATATAGAGCGACGGGGTAATATTTACCGCGTTCGTCCTGGCGGGCTGCGCACTCGTCAGTTTTCAATCGACTATTTACACGTGCAACGATCCGGCAGCTCAAACATGCAGCTGGCAAATGCAGGTGGCCAGGGTGGCCAGGGTGGCCAGGGTGGCCAGGGCGGCCAGGGTGGCGGCATAGGCGGAATTGGCGGTGGCCTCGGTGGAGGAGGCGCTTTAGGCGGCGGCTTAGGAGGCGGCATCGGGGGTATAGGCGGAGGTCTCGGTGGTGGCGGAGGCGGAGGCGGAGGCGGAGGCACCTCAGTTAGCACGACGACAACGACTGACTTTTGGTCAGACCTTGAGACGGCGATAACGAATCTGCTGGGCATTCAGGGCGGGGGCGGCAATAACGGTGGAGGCGGCGGAGGCGGCGGAGGTGGCTTTGGTGGCCTCGGTGGTGGTCTTGGTGGGGGCGCCGGTGCGCGCAACCAGTCGACAGTAACCGAAGAGGGCAAAAGCGTCTTGGTTCAGCCTCTAACAGGGCTCGTTATTGTTACTGCTTACCCTTTTGAGTTAGATAAGGTTGAAAATTTCATTGAAGCGGCACAAGAGTCTTTAAGGCGAGAAGTAATTATCCAGATTCAGTTCTTGGAAGTGACCCTTAATAAGGGCTATCAATATGCGCTGGACTTTAACACTTTCGGCCAGCAGGCGAATAACCCAGTAACCGGATCTGGCGAGTTTCGAGGCGATGCCGACGGCCTTCTCGGGAGTCGCGGTGATACTGCGGCGCAAATAATTGGGGCTGCGAGCAGCATCGAAGGCATTGGTAATCCGCTGCAATTTTCCACCAGCTTCACCGATTTTGATGCGGTCTTTCAGCTGCTACAAACGCGTGGTACAACACAGGTTATATCGAGCCCTCAGCTGCGTGTTTTAAACAATCAAAAAGCGATTTTTCAAGACGGAGATCAGGAGTTTTTTCAAACGCAATCTGACACAACCACGGTAGCGTCTGGGGTTAACACGACAACTAATGCGGAGAACAGCCTTCAACAGTTCTTCTCGGGGATATCTATGGATATCACGCCGCAGATAAGCGCCAATGGCGACATTACCCTGCATGTGCATCCAATCATTAGTGCGGTGGATGAGCAGCAAAAAAGTATTGGCGGTCAAATCGTGCCGCTGGCAAGAACATCAACTCGCGAGATAGACAGTGTAATTAAAGCCGCCAATGGCAAAATCGTGGTGTTGGGCGGCTTGGCTTTTGAGCGCGATGTAAATCAGACCGCTGGAGTGCCTGGGCTTTCAGGAGTGCCGATTGTGGGTGGCGTTTTAGAACAGCGACAGACTCAAACCGAAAAAAGAGAATTTGTGATTTTATTAAAACCCATTATTGCTAACGAGGCCGGTGATAGGAAAGTGCTAACCGAGAGCAAGCAGCGTTTTGAAGATATCAATCGTGCCATTGATCCGTTCGCTAATAATTAAACCAAGGTAAAGCAGACATGTACTTACAACATTTTGGGTTGAGAGAGTTGCCTTTTTCTCTCACCCCAAACACCCATTTCTTTCTCAACATGGCCAGCTACCACAAGGCCTACAATATGTTGATGGTGTCTCTCGCTAATGCCGAGGGGTTTATCAAGATTGTTGGTGAGGTAGGCACAGGCAAGACCATGCTTTGCCGCAAGGTGCTCAACACTTTAGAAGAAGATAAAGACAGTTATATTACGGCTTACATCCCTAATCCGGTGCTCAGTCCTAAAGGGCTTTTTCTTGCTTTTGCTGAAGAACTTAACATAGAAATCGATCAAGACGTTGGTCACCACCGACTGCTCAAGGCGATCACCGAGCGCTTGGTTGAGCACTCAGCCAACAACAAGCAGGTTGTGCTGTTTATAGATGAAGCCCACGCCATGCCTGAGCAAACCCTAGAAGCTTTGCGCCTGTTAACTAACATAGAAACTGAGCAGGTGAAGCTTTTTCAGGTGGTGCTGTTTGCCCAGCCCGAACTAGATTCATTGTTAAGTCAGCCATCGCTTCGTCAATTGCGCCAAAGAATTACCTTTTCGTTTGAGATTGAAGCCTTGGACCGTGATGGGGTGGAACGATACGTTGTCCATCGTTTAGCCACGGCTGGTTACAATGGTCCTTTCCTGTTTTCAAAACGCTCTCTTGATCTGTTATATCGAACCAGTAGCGGCATACCGCGAATAGTTAACATTTTGTGTCATAAGTCTTTGATGGTGGCTTTCGGTAAAGGCGAGCGAAGTGTTCAGGTAGAAAATATTCGCAATGCCGCCGAGGACACTGAAGGCGTTGATATACCAACTTTTAACTATATGCCTGCCGCCGCAGCTATTGCAGGCCTCGCTGTAGGAGCAGGATTGCTTATCTATTTAGGTGGGCTGTACTAATGAGCTTAGTCAATGACATGCTCAAGGATTTAGATCGGCGGCGCAGTGGATCTGAGACCGGTGGTGCTAAAGTTAGATTAACCCCAGCCAGTGAGTTTCCTAAAGTTGTCGCTAAGATAATCCCAGCCTATTTATTAGCGGGATTAGTAGTGGTCGCCGCGGTCCTTGGTTATACCTGGCTGCAGCTGTCTTCAAATTCAGGCTCGCTTGAGAGCCGCCCATTAAACAGGCCGTCATTTGAGGTGGCAAATCAACAAGGTTCATCAAGGTCAGTTACCGAAGCAGCTGAGGCAAGAGGTGTTACAGCTCCGCCGCCTTTAATACAGCAGCCCATAACTTCTGCAGAGGATATATTGTCACAGGTAGTGCAGCAGCGCTCTATTTCACAGGCGAATGTGAATGACAGCATCTCACCTGCAGCGAATCTCCAGCCCGCCATTGCCACAAGAATTGAAAGGCCTAGCATTAAAGAGCCCAGTAAAGAAGAATTAGTCAATATTCGCGGCGGTGCTGGAGTTGATGATTCCGTCAAGCATGACGCTGTTATAAGCGAAGATCAGCAAGACACAATGGCAGTGCAAGAATCCTTGCGTCTACTTGCTGATAACCAAATGGCCGAAGCCTATGCCAATCTTGAGAAGCATATTGAGGAAAATCGCTACGCTCATCAGTCTCGAGAAACTTACGCAAAGCTTCTGGTAAACGACGGTGAGCTGCAATCGGCTTACAACCTGATTGAGCAGGGCTTGCAGTTGGCGCCTAACAATTCAGGGTTTAAAAAGATCAAGGCCAGGGTGTTAATTAAAAATGGTCAGCTCCTTGACGCCGTCGAGCTGCTGGTGGCAAAAGCGCCGCCGGTGATAGAAGATATTGAATACCATGAAATATTGGCATCGGCGCAGCTAGCAACTAAAGATTTTGCTGGCGCTTCCATAAGCTATTCCGAACTAGTCGGTGCGGATCAAACTCAAGGAAAATTTTGGTACGGCTATGCCGCTGCGCAAGAGCTTCTTGGTAATCCCAATGTAGCTCGGCAGGCCTACGCTCGCGCGGTACAACAGGCAAGTTTGAGCACTAATTTACGGCGCCGTAGTCAGGATCGGCTTTTGGCGCTGCGAGAGTAAGCCAATGCCGATATCCAAACAAAAAGTACGTATTGGTGACCTGCTGGTACAAAATCAGGTTATTACTGAGTCACAGTTATCTTCTGCTCTAGATCGTCAGAAGAAAATCGGCCAGCGCCTCGGCCGTGTGCTCATTGAGCTTGGCTATGTGGATGAGGATCAATTTCTTAGCTTTTTGTCACAGCAATTACAAATCCCTTTCATTGATTTAAAGCGCTTCGACTTTGATGTCACCTTAATCCATCGACTGCCTGAGAGTTATGCGCGTCGCTATCGCGCTATTGTTTTGGCCGACGAAGGGGCTCAGCTGTTGGTTGGCTTGGCCGATCCAATGGATATTTTTGCTTTCGATGAGCTGGAGAGAATCTTAGGGCAGCCTATTCAGCAGGCAGTAGTTCGAGAGAGTGAACTTCTTAATACCTTAGACTTGGTTTATCGCCGGACTGAAGAAATTGCCAGTTTTGCGGAGGAGCTCGACGAAGAACTCACCGAGGGGCAATTTGATCTTGACGCCTTAAGTCTTGATGCTGATGATAATGAGGCGCCGGTAGTTAAACTCCTGCAGTCCATATTTGAAGATGCAGTTCAAATAAGAGCCTCTGACATTCACATCGAGCCAGATGAAAACGTTTTACGTATTCGCCAGCGTGTGGACGGCATTTTGCAAGAACAGGTAATGAAAGAAAGGCGCATAGCGCCAGCGCTTGTGCTGCGTTTAAAGCTTCTCTCCGGTTTGGATATTTCCGAGAAGCGACTGCCTCAAGATGGGCGGTTTAGCCTTAAAGTAAAAAATCGGAACATTGATGTTCGTTTGTCCACAATGCCTATCGAGAACGGTGAGTCAGTTGTAATGCGTCTTTTGGACCAAACATCCGGTGTTACAGATTTAGAGGAGGTGGGTATGCCTCCAGAGATGTTGGTGCGGTTTAGGCGACTCATTCATATGCCTCATGGTTTGGTTTTGGTAACGGGGCCAACCGGTAGTGGCAAGACCACAACGCTTTATGGCGCCCTACAAGAATTAAACGAAGTCGGCAAAAAGATCATTACAGTGGAAGATCCGGTTGAATATAAATTGCACCGGGTTAATCAGGTACAGGTTAACCCAAAGATTGAACTGAGTTTTGCTAGAGTTCTTCGGGCTGCATTGAGACAAGATCCTGATATCCTCTTAGTAGGGGAAATACGTGACGCAGAAACCGCAGAAATTGCTCTTCGCGCCGCGATGACCGGTCATATGGTGTTATCTACTTTGCACACCAATGATGCGGTGTCATCGGCAATGCGGCTAGTAGATATGGGCACTGAAGGCTTTTTGGCCGCTACCGCGCTAAGAGCGGTGATAGCACAGCGACTGATTCGGCGTCTATGCGACAACTGTTATATAGACCATGAGCTAAGCGCCAAAGACTCGGCCTGGGTAAAAACTATACTCGGTGAGGCAGGAGAAACTGTGCAACTGAAAAAAGCCAAAGGCTGCCACCACTGCAACAATACTGGCTATAGAGGTCGAATCGGCGTATTTGAAATGCTGATCCTAAACGACGCATTATCTGATGCCTTGCGCCGAGCGGACACCTCTGATTTTGTGAAAATTGCGAAAAAAACTCCTGGTTACCAGCCCTTGGTCGTAAGCGCGCTAAATTTTGCTGTTAAGGGAATTACCAGCTTAGAAGAAGTGCTGCGCGTTTCTGAGCAGATTGACGAGTCCAGCGACTTTATGGAAGTTGCCTAACCGGCTCTGAGCAAAACCAACTATGCCTAACTACCAATACAGCGGAAGAGACAGTACAGGGGCCTTGGTTTCTGGACACTTGGATGCTGGTTCGGCCGACGATGTTGCAGCTAAATTGTTTGGTGAAAGCGTTACGCCTATTGAAATAAGAGAAGCAAAAAAAAACGCCAAGACGGCAAAAAAGGTAAGAGAAACTAATGTTAGCGCCTTAAAGAGCAATGCTAATGCGGTAGATAAAATAAACGATTTTCTCGGTGCGAATAAAATTGAGATAGATGATCTCATTATGTTTGCTCGGCAAATGTACAGTCTTACTAAAGCCGGTCTGCCACTGGATAGAGCGATTAAAGGTTTAGAGGCGTCCCTAACCAACAAAAAGTTTAGGGCTGTGCTGCAAGATGTAGGCGATGGTTTGGAAAATGGCATGAGTCTGGCGTCGGCGCTGGGGCAGCATTCACAGATTTTCTCGAACTTGTTTTTAAGCCTAATCCACGTAGGTGAGAATACTGGCCGCTTAGATTTGGCTTTTAGGGAAGTTGGCAAGTACCTGGAGCTAGAGAAAAACACTAGCAAGCAAGTCAAGAGTGCCACTCGCTACCCGATCTTTGTACTGACAGCCATATTTGTAGCTATCGGTGTCGTGACTGTTTTTGTAATACCTGTTTTTGAAGATGCATTTACGAGATTAGGCGCAGACCTGCCTTGGCAAACAAAAGTGCTGATGTCCTCGTCTGCTTTTGTAGTGAACTATTGGCCCTTTATACTTGGTTTCATCTTTATTTCAGTGTCTGGTTTTATGCGCTGGAAAAATAGCGAAAAAGGGCGTCTTCGCTGGGACGCAATCACTCTAAGGATGCCGCTTGCGGGTCCTATTTTTGAGCGGGTCGCGCTTGGTCGGTTTTCACGTACATTTGCAATGGTGCTTGGAGCCGGTGTGCCTATTGTACAAGGCTTAAATGTTGTAGCGGGCGCAGTTGGCAACGCATATATTGCTAAAAATATTGAGAAAATGCGCGAAGGTATAGAGCGAGGTGAATCTCTGCATCGCACGGCATCGGCGAGCAAAATGTTCACGCCGCTGGTATTGCAGATGATCTCCGTAGGAGAAGAAACCGGAACTGTAGATGAATTGTTGTCTGATGTGGCAGATTTCTATGATGCAG
>JBLHTH010000057.1:0-17807 GCA_047627195.1 Pseudohongiellaceae bacterium
GCGCAGGTTTTTAGCCCGCGCTTTTTCGCGGTAGACATCATTGAGAGAACTTCGAATTCTTTATTCATATCATTATGAAGTCCCTTCAATAAATTCCCAGAAAATTTAACTTCACTAATAGGTAAACTGAATAGGTCAGTAAGTGTATTTTCATCTACTGACTCGATAAGTGTGGTTAATCCAAACCCTATAATTCGGATCCTAGTGAGGACATCAAGCAGCACATCAGACCGACTACTAGCGATTTCGAATGGCATCTCGAAAGTGACCTGGCTAAACGGGATTCCGTGTTCTAGAACGGTTTTCGTCAAAAAATCTGGCAGGTGAATGTCTTTGAACATTGCCTGATCGAGGTTTATCGACAAGTCAAACTCCAAGGAACGGTCTAGCCAATACTTATAATCTGTCATTATTTTGTCAAACGCTGTTTGACTAAACAGGCGCATGTTTTTGGATTTTATAATAGCGGGCATAAACCCATCGGGATAAATCACTCGGCCGTGATGAGAGATCCAACAGATAACCGACTCAACCGCAGCCATTGTTGCTCCACCGGACGTTCCAATAGCCATTTTCGGCCGATAATAAGTTACAAACTCTCCTTTAGAGTTCATGATCTCATTCCAAATGCTTGAGCTGAAGCGAGAGCTTGTCTCATCGCTGTTTAATAACGATTTTTCTATATCTTTAACTAAAAAGGGCTTAGAGATTGTTCCCTTAATATTAAGATTGTTAACTTTGCCAACCTTTGCAGCAGCTTTAAGAGTGGAGTCATCCATCCCGCTAACAATAAAAATAGCGGCATTGGAGTTAGCACTAGAAAGAGAGTGAATCACTTCGATTCCATCATGAGATTTCAGCCTTAGGTCTAGAAAAATAATATCTGGCTTAAAGCTCATACAAGCACTTGAAATATCATCAAATTCGTTAACGCACTTAACGGTATAACCACAGCCTTCGGCGCCCTCTTGTATTAGTGACGCTATTTCTGGATCGTCATCTATTACAAGCACACGTGATTTTTCTACTTGCCTAAATTTACTCATAAGACTTCGCCTCGGTGATCATTCTTTTAACCACCCTTGGTATCTCATTTATGTTGTAAGGCTTCGATATACACGTCACATTACGCGCCGCTGGCATATTTCTTCTTGTGGCTTTATCAGTATATCCACTAACTAAAATAATCGGAGTTCTTGGCGACATTTCTAGAATACTCTCTGCTAACTGGATTCCGCTTATGCCTCCGGGCATTATGATATCCGAGAATACAAAATCTATATTGGGAGTGCTTTTAAAAAGAGCCAAGCCTTGAATGCCATCTGCAGCAGCAACCACATCAAACCCTGACTCAGCCAGCATGTATGCTGCTATTTTTCTAACATTCTCGTCATCTTCAACGACTAACACTAGGCCTGACATTTGCTCATCCGAATTATAGTTTGCAATTTCAGGCTCTTTTGCTGATTCTAAGAGTGTCGACTTTGGCAAGAGTATTTTAAATCGGGTCCACTCCCACTGCCTGCTCTCAACTACGATATTTCCGCCTGAGCGCTTGACGAATCCATATGCAGTACTCAAACCTAACCCAGTTCCACGATCATTCTTCTTGGTGCTATAGAAAGGCTCAAAAACGTGTTCTAAACTCTCAGGCGAAATCCCTATCCCGCTGTCTGTCACGCAGATCAGTACAATTTCATCTGAGCACTTATCTAACTTGTAGTCGTACTTGTACAGATCAGGATTAAGTTGAGTACCAATTCTCAAGACGCCGCCTTGAGGCATCGCGTCTCTAGCATTGACACAAAGATTTAGTAAGGCACTCTCAAACTGTGCTCTGTCGACATTTATCGGACAAGCTTCATGGCATAGTTCTAAAGTAAGCGAAACGTCCTCTCCCAAAGACCGAATAAGAAAATCGTACATCTCCCGTATCACAAGATTGGCATCAACAGTTGTTTCCTCAAAAGATTGCTCGCCAGAAAAGTTAAGTAACCGATGATTTAGCTCTGCTCCTCTTTTAGCCGCTCCTAGAATCCTATCCAATAACTCGTTCGCATCTGTATTATTAGGAAAGCGCCTTTTAAGAAACTCTATATTACCCATGATGATCGTCAGCAAATTATTGAAATCGTGTGATACACCGCCGGTCAGCCGGCCAATCGCTTCCATTTTCTGGGATTGGAAAAGCATCTTTTCCATTTCTCGCCGCTTTGTCATATCGGTAAAACTTATTACCGCACCAATTACAGCCTTATCCTTGACGACCGATCTGCAAGAAAATCGAACCGGCAGCTGAATGCCATTCGCACCACAGAAAACGCTATCTAATTTTTTGAGTGTTTTGTTTTCAAGATAACAGCCACCAATTCGGAAATTTGTTTTTAGTTCACTTGCGTAAGGCTCTAGACTTGAGCTAAGCACGCTAATAGCGCTCTTGCTAAGAAGCTCGAGCTCATCGAAATGAAGTAACCGTCTTGCTGATGAATTGCTGAACGTGAATTCTCCAAACTGATTGAGACGAAATACTCCTTCTTCTAATGAATCAATAAGCAAATCTTTTTCTTCGCTCGCCGCTATAGATTTTGTGACAACAGAATCTTTCTGCAACTCCAAATCAATGCTTTTCTTCCTCTGTGTAGTCAACTCTGATTGTTTTTTTAACAAAGAAAATTCTTGGTTTTTTATCTTTTCACTCAAAATTTCGTTACGAGCCTTAAGTCCAATTGTCTTATTGAGCTCAGCTCCTATCCGCATTGCGATGGGTATGATAAAGCTTACGCACATCACGTATGCGGCGATAGTCAGGTTTTGGTACTCAATGTTTGTGCTTCCAACGAAAATGAGATATCCGACATTAGCTAGGATTGTGTAGGAGAAAAAAGTAGGCCTAGCCGCGGTCATAGTTGCAAGTGCAACCGCGCCGGCCTGGAGGCCAGTTAGCCAAAAACCAATGAGCGCCACCTCAATAAAGGATGGATCTTGCGGCAGCAGCAACCAAGCGGTTCCCCAAACCAACCCATCTAGCAAATTTCCTATGACAAGAAACTGACTGGCCCTGCTTAAATTAAATTCAATCTTTGGAACCGAAAGCAAATAAAGTCGAACGAATGCTCGTACGACAGTGCCACCAATAAGGACAGCAAACCAATACAATCCCCATTGCCCTAGACCCGTGGCGACAGCGATAATCACAATGAGAAACGTACCAGAGACAACGTTGGCTAAGTGCAGTAAAGGAAGAAAATTCTGGAGGATCTTCTGTTGTTCAACAGCCAACAAATTTGAGTCATGTGTATGAGCGCTGTTGGCGAACCCCAATTGCGCTGCTGGTTTTGTGTTGAGCATAATTTTCGTTTCAATATTAAGTCTATGAATGGCTGCACTACGCTTAAAGCTGAGCCGTGCATGTATCAATAAAAACAAGTACAAAAGGTATTTTCTGTGCCCAATTTGACATAAGGTTTAATTGGTCTGATTCTTGCGACGATTCGTTGCTATGTCGAGCAAATCCCGCTAAAGTTGTTAGGAATAGATGCAGTGTACTAGGAGAATTAGTAGGAAAAGTCACGTTCAGGTATCAGTTTGTCGTAAATTGTAATGACTCTGATACAGCTTTGTATAGGAAAGTCATGGCCTATAAGTAGCCTGAACTAAAATAAATGTAATTTAGAATGTTACTAGCAGTGTATTCATCAGAACGCTCAGCCGAAAAAAAGTTGTACTAGCCGCGGTTATGAAGTTGTTAATTTGGGGATATGTCAATTGAAGATCATGCATTGAACATCGATAGAGATTACATTTTGATTGTAGATGACGAATCAGAGGTCACTGACGCCATTAGTTCTTACCTCCATTCCGAAGGATTTACGGTGTCTACCGCTTCAGATGAAAGTAGCGCTTTAGCATCTATCGCAATGAGAAGGCCCAGCTTAATACTGCTCGACATAGTGCTCAATAATGATGATGGTTTCGCAGTTTGCCGTCGAATCAGGGCGGAGATGGATGTCCCTATCGTTTTTCTATCAGGCAAAAGTGATGACACCGAAAAAATTATAGGTTTGGAAGTTGGTGCTGATGACTATTTAGTTAAACCATTTAATCCTCGCGAGCTGTTGGCTAGAATTAAGGCTGTACTGAGACGTTACAAGCATAGTGAGTACAGCATCGCACCCGTTAAGGACGTATCCGTTGGGCCTTGGAAAATCGATGTAGCGAACCAAAGCCTAGTCGGAGTAAACGGCGAAAAAAAGCCTTTGAGCACCGGCGAATACCGTCTTCTTCAGGTATTCATTAATAACCCTGATCAGGTACTGAGTAGAGATCAACTTTTGGATCTTATGCATGGACGAAAATCCATCCCGTTTGATCGCAGTATTGATAACTACATTAGCCGTATTCGTAAAAAGATTGAAGTGGATCCTAATAACCCGAAGATTCTTAAGACCCACTGGGGATCAGGCTACATTTTTAATAGTGAAAAAACTGAGGTCTATTAGCCTGCCAAACATCTTTATTAGAGAGGTCGTCCTTTAAAGGTAAATGGTCTGTCAAGACTATGGCGATCACCCTTTTCCAGAAAGGTCAGCGCTTTTTGAAATAGATCAGCACTTGTAATAAAAGTTTACCAATTGCCATTAGAGGGAATACCTCCTTTGTTCCGCTAAACAACTCGGTGCCGCACATATCCGGTAAGCCACTGTCACCTAGTATCAAATCAAATTAGTTCTATTTTAGGGCCAAAAACGCCTAAGTGGTCGAATTGTCATTTTTAATTTGCAGCCCCTCCAGCATAATTTTTCCACTTATTGCATGAACCACGCCTTGATAATCATAGGCAATTTACATTCGCTTAGATTCAAGATCTGCCCCACGACGCATTTTAAAAGAGCGTTTTGTCTACGGCAGTCAGCAGGCCGGAGTGGGGGAGAAGTATTTGAAAATGAGCACCTTCATTCGTGATTTTGATAACATGAATGGCTCCTTTAAGACTTGCTAATATCTCTTGGGCCATAGATAGACTCGCGTCTTCGCCGCTGCTTTTATTGGTAAAGTGAGAACCGGCAATTTCGTCAGCTATTCGAGGGCCGCTATCCCAAACATCAATCACAATAAGGTTCTTATCGTTATTTAGTTTCGCAGTAATATAAATATTTCTCGGAAGGGAAGTTTTGCTAAGCGCTTGTTGCGAATTAATAATCAAGCCCAAAATTACCTGAGTAAACTGGTGCTGAGGTCCAAGCACCGTTGGTAAGTCAGCTTGTACATCTGCATCAATAGCTATTTGATTAACCTTAAGACCGACGCTGGCAACATCTAGCGCTTGCTCTATACATGTGGCGATAGAAAATCGCGCCTGTCGATCTGGATTGCTTCGCGCCATCTCTAAGAACAATCTTATTATTTTTGCGCATCGTTCAGCAGCTTCGGATATGCCGTTTATTTGAGAAGCAGATTTCTCATCAGTGCTTGTTTTTCCAAGTAAGTGCGAGTTGGCCATTATGACTGTTAGAGGATTATTTAGATCATGAGCCACACCAGTGAGCAAATCATTGAGGGCATTGAGATTTTCACTTTGCAACAGCGCCTCCCGCTGGGATTCGAGTTCTGATTGGAGCTTTTTTATAATAGAAATATCTATGAAGCTTACTATTCTAGCGGGCTTCCCTGTGAACCAAATGTTTTTAGTTGAAAGTAAAGCAGGGAATTTCTCTCCTGTTGATCGCTGTAAAGTTACCTCAGAAATCCCACTGTCAGTCAATACCGTAGTACTAGCCGCCAAAAATGCGACACTAGCATTAGATCGAATTTGGGCTTGATTACCGGCAGCCTCACCTTCTGAATCTAACTCCCCAAGTACTTCTAGTGCGGATTTGCTCGCATATATAACGCTTGAGTCGATTGGGTTAAGTATAAGCACTGGAAAAGGCTGACTTCCTAAGATAGCTCTCAACTGCTCTTCGCTTTCCTCGACGCCAATTTCGAAAAGTTTGCGCTGCGTTATATCTGTAGCGATCGTAATGAAGCCACTCTCAAGAACGGGATTTATACTTATTTCATACCAATCGCCGTTGTCGAATTGTAATACTTCGTTAAACAATTCGCGCTTTTGAATTGACTTTAATAAGGATTGAAGATGTTTCTCCAAATCTTCGGCACTGTAAGTATTAGTAAGTCTGGCTTGAACTGATTTTATAAGCACTTCAAACGGCTGATGAACAATCCAGTCTCTATCCTTCTGAATCAGGTTTTCATAGCTTTCATTACAAGCAATAACCCTCCCTTCCTCAGAATAAGCGAAGCCAGTCGGCATAGTTTTTATAGCGGCTTCTAGTCTAGTTTGAGCGTTGTTTAGTTGAGTAACATCTCTTGCCACAAGAATCGTGCCGCCTGAGCTCAAGTAGTTAATTCCAAGAATGTAAATTTGTGACTTTTGAGTGATTACTTTTAGTCGCTTCCCAGATTCGAGAGCGTGTAAGAGCTTTTTTTTGATCATTGCTTCTGATGCTACTATTTCTCCATCTATACTAAGAAGCAGTGCGCTGTATAAGGTTAGAACCTGGCGGGCGTCTAACAAACTAATTTGGCGTTTAGAAAGCTCTAGTGCGCCGGCAAACACCTCATTGCAAGTAACATAGTTTGCATCTTCATCCGCGATTGCTACTAAATCTGGCACAGCTTCAATAGCCTCTTGTAGAGTAACTTCATTTTGCTCAACTGCTTTTCTACTAAGTAGCCGTTGATATTCGGCAAGCTTCCTGACTTTTTCTGACAGGTCAGTTGCTATAAGAAGTAATGAGAGGAGTCCCAGTAAAGTAAAATAAGAAGGCACTGAGATAAGCCGGAAAAAATTATGAAAGTCTGCGACCTGCTCGACCCGATCGACACCGTAGCTTAATGCGATGGCACCCAGCCAAGTCTGGCTAACAGCGAGTAGAACGTAGCCGAAAATAATTGCCCACGCTATTTTGGATGGAGATTTGCTGGTTAGATAAATGATACGGATTGTCCAGATACTGACGATGATGTTCTGAAATGGCTGCGCGAATGAGCTTATACCGAAATGTGGTTGTATATAAGTTGCCAACATAGCAATAAAGAACGGAATCAAGACTAGTCCGACAATTGAAAAAACAGGTAGATGAAATTTAGCACGCTGCATGTGGCCAAGTAATGCTAGGACAGGCACTGTCAGGCTCATAAAATTTGCACTGCTCCAATATAAATTGTATGGAATCCAACCAACCTCACCTGCTATGGTATCTAGCCCCAACGCTGCAGCAACGCCGAAGCAAATAGACCAAGTCAAAGCATGCTTTTGCCGATCAAAAACAAGCCAAGAATGAAAAAAAACAACGCTGAATACTAGGCTGATTAAGACGAGCGTGATGGTAACGTATTCTAATTGGTTCATAGGCTCTACTACCTGTTTTCCAACTGTTTGCGGGCCCTGCTTATCTTGCCCAATATTTTTTGTATATTTAAGTCCAGAAATTCCATGATAATAGTTGCCGAGTATAGTGCTCTTATCAGTCTTGGCAGGTTAACTCTCAATCGGCTAGGATCTGACCTATAAGCCAATCAAAAATGGTCAAGTATCATCAAGACTCTCTCGAAATCATTCAAACAGCCAGGTGCCTAGACTATCGATCTGGCTTAAGCCGGCGCAACACCGAAGACGTGATCGCCCAGAGGGGCATCTCAGTCAGCCATGAAGCCATTCGCTTGTGATGCAATAAACCTGGCGCGAGATGTGCGAAAAAGCTAAGAAGAAAACACCAAGGTTATGGCGACACCTTCTTCATTAATAAGGTGTTCATTTATAGCTATGAAAAAAAACCACCCTTGGATAGCTGTTGACCTGAATAGCGACGTGGTTGATTTATTCCTCAAAACAGACGTGACGCAAAAGCCACGAAAAATTTCTTAAAGCGGCTATTGCATCAACACAAAGATGAGCCTCGTAGGATTGTCACAAATAAACTGCGAAGCTACAACGTGGCTCATAAAGAACTGATTTCGTTAACGATTCACGATACAACGCAACATGCTAACAATCGAGTCGAGCAGTCGCACGAGCCTACACCGTTGAGGGAGTGGGCCATGCGCAAATTTATATCGCTGGAGCAAGCACAGTAATTTCTAGGTGCTTACACAGCAGCGTACAGTATATTCAATCTAGGGGTCACCTGGTCACAAAAAAACTATCAGCATTTCCAGCGGCGTGCCCTTGCATCGTGGAAAAATGCACTGCCAGTAAAGAAAGGCATAATCTAGGATTTTTCAATCAGGCCAGTTAATTCGTCAGCATATCCAGCCTCGCTGCCTCACATTACGCTTGTTTGGGGTCGGAGGCCTTATAGGCCAAACATTTATATCTTTATATACCTGCATTTTAAACCAATCATTGCCATGATTTAGCTGCTGACATTTGCTAACACTTTTTTTGTGATAACACATCTTTTTTACATTCATTGACTAACGCATCAATTGTGCAACACCACCACAATAGACTCTGGCGGATGCACCGTATCCTAAAATTTTTTATCAACTTAATAGTTAACAGTGATGACATAATATTATTAGAATACGTCTAATGCGGTTAGGTGTAAATAGTCACGCAACGAAGCTGCAGTTTAATAAGAAGGGGGAAACGCCCGTTGGACGGATACCTGCGTAGAGAGAAAGCCTGAAAGCTCTTACTCGTATAATAGTTAGTATCTCATTTCTAATACAAAATAAGGCTCCCATTATACATGAGCATACTTCACGCTTTAGAATTCAATGCTTTTCTTGCAGGTGTATCGTCACAGCATTGATAAGTTCGTTTTTCTTAAATTTTCCCATCTTCTTTGTGAGTTTCTATCGATGAAGTTTTTTCATACATAAAATCTCGAGTTCTATCAACAATTTCCTGCTTCGTATCTACAACTAACGCTGCCCTAAAGCCGACTTGATTTTTAACATCTACTAACCGTCCCATTGTGGGGGCGTAATAGCTATTGATCTATGAGCCTTCCAATTTTTAATACCGCAATGTTTGCGTATCTAGATTTTAATGTTCATGAATTAGCCGACTGAGAAGGTGTTCAAAACCCCAGTCGACTAGTTCATGAGAATGACTTTACGCCGGCGTTGCTGCACTGGCGGTCAGACCAATGGCTTCGGCATACTTAAGATAAGTTTCGACCGACGCAATCACCACGCGCAACTCAACTGACAGTAGCTCAATGCCGACCAGGGACACTTTGACCCAAGCGTCGATAACGATGCCCTTATCCAAAATCCGATCAACCACTTCTGCCAGACTTGAAGAGTCTGTTGATTTCTGTACATTCGCCATTTTAATAGCTCCTATTAATAAATTTACCCAAATGATCTAGAACGAACGATCGCAATTTGCGCGTTACTATCGGAATAGGGTTAACTTCCGGTTGCACTTGTCCATTGCAAATCACATGCCAAATCGAGGTCCAAATGATTAAGTGGGTGTTTTCGCATTAGGGTAACTCTGCACAAGTCCGCTTGAGCCGCGTCAGGCTATGAACAAAATATTTAAAATCAAGAGCTTGCCGTAAGTTCTTCAGCGAGTCAGGGAAGCCGCGGTCCTAACAACCCATGGGATTGCGCACGCAGAGGTGGATAAGTACTCACGCTTCGAATTAATATATAGGTAATGCTTTCCCTATTTTGAATAAAAATAGGTACGCCCCTCCTAGGAGTGCCCCTCTGATCCCGATAGAGCCCTAGACAGCATCAAGAATGCTACAAGTACTGACAAGTTAACCACTCAAATTGAGAATAACCCCCGATTAGGGCTTTCTCCATTGCCCCTGCCTCTTACCCTCAGTCGCAAAGTCACGCAGCCTAAAATATCGATAGGTTTCTGTTGACTCTTAACACCGACCACGGTTAAAAAATTTCACACGGCTGCATGAGCACCGAAAACCGTTGCCCTCGCGCCACATATTTAAACTTACGTCTGCCCCGCTCGCGGGCCCGTATAAGCTCGTGCGACGACTCGGACCTGTTGTTAGCGATTTGCGCTGCGTTGTGAATCGTATTTAAAATGGATTCTCCACGAACGGCGTTGCGACTTCTCAATTTGAGCGTGACAATCTTAACTGGCTCAACCTTATATTTACGCAGTAAATGCCTGATGCGCTTCCTCGCGACCTGTCCATCGCGTCTCTTTCGGATGAGTGCATCGAACACCTCACCATCTTAGTCTACGGCTCTTAAGAGATGATGCGGTTTCCCGTAATTTTTACGAAGACGTCGTCAATAAAGAAAGTATCGCCATAACCCTGACATTTTTCTCTCATTCTTAGGCATATCTCAATCCAAACTTATTGGATAGCAGGCAAATAATTTTACCAATAAAAGTAATCCCGCTCGGGGCCATCAAGTCTAAGATTTAGCGGTGGCTCAGGTTGAATTGATGGTGAAGCCACATGGCAGTTTGAATAATTTTAGGAGGGAATCTGTCGCGCTTGGTCGTCTTTGACGGTGTCATATGACAGATTAGGAGGCTAACTTGTCAGTACCTATTTTTGTTCCCTGCTCGCATGTTGTTACTTGATATCGATTGCCTGCGCATCAATCAGTGAATTGGTTTTAGTATCCCAATTTACTATCACCAACTGTGAGTTTGGTGACTGATGTGAGAGTAAGCGTCTACCCTGATATGCTATCGCGCTGACGGCATCGCGCAAATCAAATTGGCGATCAATACCCGTACGATTATTGACAAAAATTGGCAGGCCAGTTTCGCCAGACCGTTTCTCCCAAGTGTTGCCTGGACCATATTCTCCCGGCGCCCAGCTAGCACTAGAAAGTATTAATTCAGCGCCTTGGCTTTTTAGGCTGTTAGCGTGTGCAGAAGGCCAAGCATCTGCACAAATTAGTAAACCTACTTTATAGCCATCCACATTGACTACCGACGGCTTGGTTCCCGCTGTTGACCAGCTTTCAGAAATAGGAATGGTATTGACTTTCGTATGTCGACCGATGATTTCACCGGCTTTATCGATCACAAAAAGAGTATTGAAAAGCGCACGTTTCCCGAGCTGATCGTCAATACCCTCTAGATGGCTTAGAAATACGACAAGCTGGTGCTTTTTTGCGAGAGCTTGAACCTCTCCAACATACTTATCGGGCCCGTTGGGAATCCACTTTGTGCCCAGTTTAAGATCAAAACGGTAACCTGTAAGAGACAACTCCGGGGTCATCACCCAGTGCGCATTATGTTTAGATGCCAGCTCAATTCCTTTTTGGACCAAAGCGGCATTATGCTCAAGGTCGGCGTATCGTAGCTCTAAGTGAAGCATGGCAATAGTTAGCTTACCGTCGCCGCCACTGGCTTGAACAAGCATTGATGCGCCGCATAGGTAAAGTAAGAAACCTATAACCAATAGGCGGTAAATTGTTTGGCGGCGGTATTCACTGTGCATTATTGTTAACCCTATTTCTGGCCAGCTAAGGGCAGCCCGATGAAAAAACATTACTATTTGGCAATTAAAATCAGTTTGCCGCTTTCAGGGTCCCGATAAACTTGCCCCACCGGTTCATAGCCCTGGCCGCCGTTGTCACCTTGGCTTGGGAGTTGAGGTAACTCTCGACCTTTTTCAACAACTTGCTCGCTGGGCTTTTGCTGTTCAAAATGAGCATCAACATTTTTACTCATACCAATAAGGGCTGCAATTAGGCCGCAAGCAAACACCAACATGAGGTCAAGTAAGTTGGCCAGCGGGCCTAGCGGCTCTTCATCTTGCTGGTCAAAACGATTGCTGTTCCATTTTCGCACACGAGCTTGAGCTAGAGCTTCTCTAGTGGTCATACACCTGCCTCATGTGCTTCCATAAGGTTAAGTGTTTGTTCGTACCAGCGGCGACGTAAACGCCCCGCTACAAAACCAACAATACCCACCAACAAACCCAACACAGTAGTGTCAAAGGCAACACTCATGGCAGTCGTTAGAATACTCAACTCACCTTCGCCCAAAGCTGCCAGCCCAGGACCCAGCGGGATCAGTGTGCCCATTAATCCCAGCATTGGAGCAATGCGAGTTAGAAAATCTGTGCGTTCAATTCTTTTTGCCGCAAGCGTTTCAAAATCATCAATATTGCCGCTGTGTTGCCAGCGTTTTAACCCAATTAGACGCTCGGATAGCAAAGTGCCTATCTCGATAACCGCCCAAGCCGTAAACAACAATAGCAAGCAAATAACCGGTTGCAGTAGGTAGCTAACAAGCGTGTGCATTACTCCAAATGAAGACCCATCAAACATAATTAACCTATTTCCTTTTTGAGCTAACTGGTGAACGAGCGCCACGAACCATACCAATAATGATGAGTAACGCGAGCAAGACGAAAAGCCATCGATAATCCACTGTCATTGAATCTTTGCGGCTTAACTGCTGTTCAGCAGGCGCCTTATCTTGATTAACTTGTTGTTCCATTTTCGCAGGATTTAGCTCCGAGATACTAGAGGGTGCCGCTATCGATTGAGGCACAATTCGAGCGGCATCTAACAAGGCTTGCACCGCTGTAAATTGTTCCTCAGTAACGTAGTCTTTAATGAAGTTAAATATTGGGCTATTCGGCGACGTATGGCCACTACCAGGCAGACCGTTTTCAACGATTAGGTCAGCAAATTGCTGTGAGAGCTGCAGGAGAGTGGCTTGGTCGGCATCCCAAAATTCTTTCTGCGCAGCAACCAACATAACCGCGAGCATGTTGCTCTTAACATGCACATTGTGATTCTCTTCCAAAAACGTATCGAGACCAATGCCATGACGGTCATCTATATAAACCGACTTCACTTCATCCCAAACCCAACTCTTAACGACATCAGGATTAGTCACTTGCCAGCCCCAAAGATACTCGAAGAACTCGCTACCCATAGTGCGAGCACCGGCATAGCCTTCGTCCATTAGAGGCTCTAGCCATTGAGGATTCAAAAAGCGGCCGCGTAGCTCTGACAAAAGCGCGACGCTTAACGGCTCAATACTAACGTTGGTATTGTCTTCATGCTTAAGAATAAAGTTTTCAGGGACCTCGCCCTTGACTGTTTCAACTGCCAAACTTAGGCCGCCAAGATAATCAAAGGTGTCGTTATTATCTAGCAAACCATAAAGGTTACTCGACCGTCCAAGATAAGTATTTCCTACGCTACTTAAGCGTTGAGTGAAAAGCTCCTGTCGCGGCTCACCGGGGATGTTTGCACCATATGCATGACCCATGCGGCGAATATATACATTAGCGATATCTGCACGGTCATCCCAGCTACCGGAACGCTCCACCAATCGATTTACACCAGCGCCATAAGTGCCAGGGGCATCACCAAAAATGCGGTAAATTGCCTCACGTCCTGCCTCCTCAGATGATCGACCCTGCCGCAAAGCCGACCTAGCATCTTTGACCCACCGCTGCGCAACGTGATTTATTGCTAATGATTCCGCACCTGGATTTTGCTTTTTCCCTAACGGACTCAAGGCGGAATTTAGAGCCAGTGATAAAGCTGGATAGTCTTCGCGAATGGTAGTGGATGAAGCATCTAACGCCATTAGCACTGCTTGCTCTAACCAAATTATGTGCGCGCCGTAGAGATCGCGAAACAAGCCTGAAGTCGTATAAAGCGTGTCGCGGCGAATACGAGGTTTGTCATTTTCAATCATGTTGGCAATGTCCAAATGCTCTAAACTCTTAACAATACCGCGACTGCTCCAAACTGGTTTGATACCTAACATGTCAAACCCAAACGCAATCATAGCGCCTTCGTCCCGCACTACATCGGATGCCCATAACACAATGGCATCGGCATCTTCGGCCTTGGTCGTTGCACGTGCTTGGACTGCGAGATCGACGCCAACTTGATAACCTAATCGAGAGGGAATTAGACTGCCGTCTAACGCGTAGAAATTACGACCCGTTGGTAACACCTCAGGTGTGCGGATAGGATCATTGCCCTTACCAGGCTGGATATATCGCCCAGCAAGCCCAGCCGCAAGCGCATCTATTTCAGCTTTGGGAGATGCACTGAGTTTTGCTTGCCAACTATTTTTATTAGCACTCAGTTCATCCGCTGTTTGGCCCTGGGACATAGACCCCAACATTGTCTTGATCGCTTCATCCGACCAGTCTTGACCAAAGCTATGCAACCCAAGCGGCATAAAATTTTCTTGTAGCTTGGTTAAATAGTGGCCTACTTCGTGGACCAACAACTCGTCATCGACTTGGTCATAGGCTTTGATACCTCTAATTTCTAGCTCACTCTCCATACTCTTGGTGAGCTCATCGGCCAGCTTCAGCTCATCGACTAATTCTTTGATAGCGACAATCGAGCGGTGACGCATAGCACCGGCCGATTCCGGAGCCGCTTCGTAGCTTTCAACTAGTTGACGTAATTCGAGCAATCGATCATAAAGCTCGGTGCTCTCGAGTGGCGGCGTTAGGTGATCGACCATCACGGCTAAGCCGCGACGCTTTGCTTGAATACCTTCACCAACCCCGTCAACGATATACGGGTAAACGCTTGGCAGATCGTCAATCAGAGCAATAGGATAATCAACTTCACCCATACCAACTCGATGGCGAGGCAAAAATTCGTAAGTAGAGTGCCGGCCTAAGTGGACTAACGCATCGGCGCCGAATGAGTGCCTGAGCCACTGGTAAAAGGCAAGGTACTGATGCGTTGGCGGGAACGACAAATTAGCATGCAGGATCTCTTCATTTAATTCCCAACCGCGCGGAGGTTGAGGGCCGATGAAAATATTGCCAAACTGCACTCCAGGTATCAGCAACTCATTGTTGTGCACCATCACCTTGCCTGGCGCTTTTCCCCAACCACGAATCCCTTCAACGCCCGTACTCGTAATCGCCACGACTAGCGCTTGAGCTGTATCCCAATCAATATCGCTTTGCTTGCCCGATGAGTCATACAGGGCTTCAAGTTGAGCTAACAAGTTGAGCGCGCGGTCACGCGCTTTATGGTCGGCACCTTCCATTGCATGTGTTAAATCTTCCACCACGCGCCTAACTAATCTTTGAGCTATTTCAGGGTTCTCAAATTTAACTGCTGTTTGCAACATGACATGAAGGTAGCCTAGCGGCCCATTCTCCATTTCGTCTTGGATAACCGAGGGAAGCAGATCAAACCATTTTTGATATTGCGCCGCTGAGACAGTCTCGACTTTAGCTGCCATCTGTTCCAACGCGCCACGGTTTTCTGGCAG
This sequence comes from Pseudohongiellaceae bacterium, assembly GCA_047627195.1. Taxonomy (GTDB): domain Bacteria; phylum Pseudomonadota; class Gammaproteobacteria; order Pseudomonadales; family Pseudohongiellaceae; genus UBA9145. The sequence continues at coordinate 15,236 of JBLHTH010000057.1, forward strand.
GTTGACACCGCGATCTTGCAAAATATCGAGCAATGCTTCTCGCGACTCTGGCAGCACACCGGTGTTATAGCCAATACTTTTCAAATGGTGCAATATTTCTAATAATGACTCTGGGACATTGAGGTTATCGGCGCCAATATTGTGCCTGCCTGGAGGATGATTGTAGTAGATGATCGCAACACGCTTATCCTTATTTGCCTTAGTCTGAAGAACAAGCCAACGTTGTGCACGGTGAACGAGTAACGCAACTTGCTTCGCTATCGGTTGCGATAGCGATAGCCTCACCCCAGTTTGGGGGTCAAGGCTAGCCTCAGTCATTGCAGCAAGCACCAAAGGCTGCGAGATGCCTTGTAACTCTGGCATAGCTACTCGATAGTGCACACTATCCCAACGCAAGCCCTCTTCTGATAAACGGTATTCATCAGCGGTGCTGTCGCTTAAGCGTAAGCCCTTTATGACAGGAACATCGAGCTCAGCTAGGTATTCATTAACTTGGGCTCGACCCTCGCCACCTCCCAACACGAAATTTTGCAGTGATACAACTAAGGATATTTGACCTTTATGCTCGGCGAGCAATCTCGCAGCACGAACAGAAGACTCCCCCCACTTGGCCAGCACGGTTAAGCACTTGGTATTCTCATTAGCCTCTAGTTGCGTGCATATCTGCTCAATCAAATCACGCTCACCAGGCCGGGCACCAGTTTCATAATCGACAATAGCAACCCATCGATGTGCTTTTGATAGCGTTATAGAATCGGGGCTAGCTATGTTGCCGCCTAAAAATACTCGCAAAGGAGATTGCAATTTGGGGTTCGGCACGGTCATTGGAATGCCGGATAAAAACGCAAGGTGGCGAAACAGGCCGTCGATGTTATCCACATCGCGGTCAGCCCAGAACGTTTTGCTCAGCAACCAGTCTTTATGGTCAGAGAATTGCTCCAAACGTGAGTTAGACCATTGCATAACATCTGTACCCTCGGCGGCAGGGGGGTCCTTCATCAGCTCGTCTACGTCAGCATTGAGCAGCATTGATGTGTTTAAAATACGTGACTCACTCACTAATCGTCGATCGCTGTGAACAGCAACAAACGATTTGATATCTATTCCAGTATTTGGATCTAAGTACGAACTAAATAGACTAACAGAATCACCGAACACACCACCAAGGAAGACAATGTCAGCACCTTCTAACAACGCCTTTCTCTCTGCTTCGCTCAAACCATTAAACTGATCGGTTGTTCTAAGTTTAATTGAGTGCGAAGGGTTGCTCTTTAAAAACTGATGCGCCCCACTTAAGACATCCGCAGCATTTCGCGGAGAAATTACGCCAACAATCTCTACGGCAACTGCAGTGAGGGCAAATTGTGCTAGGACCAAAAGAGTAAGACAACGAATAAGAAACTGTACGCGGATCATATTGCAAATAACCTAAGCTGGATCGAACAACGCAGTACCCTGCGATTAGGCTAGAGTGATCGCGATGACAGTTACAGAAATAAGAAATTCGCAAAAAAATTTGAAGGCCAGCGATGAAAAACTGCTGCTAAAAAGCGCTGCTAGTGAGCCCGACATTGAACAATCTTTTCGCGAGATAACTCATACTAAGATCAGGCAGTCGGACTTAACAAACCTAAAGTACAGGAATGGATTACCGTTGCGCGTCAGTGCAGGTCTTTCACCCGCTTCCCCTGAATCAACTCAACCATCTTTACATAGAGGATTGAACAGTGGTGAATGTAACTGATAACCGGATTTTTAGCGACAAAATCGTCCTAAAACTGCAAAACCAGCTAATCCGTTTTTCGAATGCATAAAATTCTACAGACACTGTCCAATACAGTACGCATGAAGATATAGGCACCTAAATTGAGAATACAAACTAAGGAACACTAATAATGCCCCCAAGATACCTGATTTCGTGTATAGATTCTGACCTTGTGCCAACTAAATAGTTTTTAACTGGCGGATCCATTCATTCAAAACGATTGGCAAGCCTGGAGCTAGTGCGGATTCTCCTGCCCACATAAGTTTCAGCCAAAAACGTAATCCAGGCGACTGCTGATTAAAAGTTTTCGCTTTCAGCAACCCATGGGTGGCATCAGGAATAATTGTGATCTGCGCGTTACTTTGATGACGAAAGAGTTTTGTTAAACTGTCTTTAGTCTCATTTATATCAACATTTAGATCCTTATCGCCCAGCAATATTAAAAGCGGCTGATCAAGGTTATTGTAGTCGTCAAAAGCATTGGCTTGAAGGTTCTTCTCCACAAATCCATAGCGTTCTTTAGACATCAAGTTTCGCACTCCCTTGTTATCTAAAAGGTATTGCTCATAGCCCAGATTTTTCTTGAGCCTGTCAATACTTTCGATGTGCTCCCCATAGCCAAGGGCAATTTCAGCTGACGTTTTGCCTTCTGCAGCAAGTCGGGTCTTAGTCAGATACCAAGATTGAGTCTGCCAGTCCATTGCAAAGCCTATACCGATTACAAAGCCCACCTCAGGATTACCGTTGGCAACAGCTGGCACAACCCATCCCGCTTGGCTAAAACCCAAAAGACCTATTTGCTCACCC
>JBLHTH010000058.1:0-17770 GCA_047627195.1 Pseudohongiellaceae bacterium
GTTTTATCAAGGGGGTCATTTTCTCCGGTGCTGCTGCAACTACTGGCACTGGATTCTACCTCGCTGCAAATGCCCAACCGGGACAGACTGCGGCCGAACGCTTGATAACACTCAATGTTAATGGACGTAGCCGCCCTGTCGATGTAATGCCATCGGAAACCCTTGCCTATACACTTCGCTACAAACTGGACCTAACCGGAACCAAGATAGGCTGTAATAGAGGCGAATGTGGCGCCTGTACAGTGCTACTGGACGGCGAGCCAAATTACTCTTGCTCGGTCCTGACGCACAATATTAAAGGCAAAGCGATAACGTCGATAGAGGGCGTTAAATCTGCCGACGGAACTCTGCACGCTGTTCAACAAGCCTTCATTGCTGAAAATGCACCCCAGTGTGGATTTTGCACTCCTGGGCAAGTGATGTCGGCGGTTGCACTTTTGAACAGCAACCCAAAACCCACCAAAGCACAAGCCAGACAGGCACTTTCAGGTAATCTCTGTCGCTGCGGCGCTTATGAACATTATCTAAATGGCGTCCTGCGCGCCTCGGGGCAATTAGCATGAGTACTCATATAGGTTTTGATTTCATCCCACCCGACGTTCCCGGAAAAGTCACTGGAGAGATTAAATACGCCGAAGACTACAAAAAAGAAGGCATGGTCTTTGCCAGATTATTGACCAGCCCTATGCCTAGCGGCCGCGTAGTTAGCATAGATGCGTCTGAAGCGCTGCGTATGGATGGTGTAGTTGGCATTTTTACCGCTGACGACCTGCCACCAGTGCCTCCACCGGCAAATCCTGCGCTGGCATCCGAGTACATCACCTACGTTGGTCAGCCGATCCTAGCGGTGGCTGCAACCACAGAAGAAATAGCCGAATCTGCGATCGCCAAAATTAAAATTCAATACGAGCGTCGTGCATTTTGCGTAGACCCCTTAGATAGTCTCGCGCCAGGCGGCCCGAATGCTTATCCAGAAGGAAATACTCTCGTTCGTACTCGCGAAGAAGGTCCTGAAGGAACCCCTATCGTCGGCGCAGAGATAAGAGATATCAAATGGACGCAAGCGGCTATCGACGCTTTTAAAGCTGGCAAAGAACCGGTCGGCGCAGAGTTTACTCGCGAGTGGGAATTTGGCGATTTAGAAGCAGGCTTCGCAGACGCGGCCACGATAATTGAAGAGCCTTTCGTGACCATGGGCTATCCACACCATTCATTGGAAGCACGAACTGGCATGGCTTATTGGGAAAATGGAAAATGCTATTTCCATGGCTCATCACAGAGCCAAAGTGCCAATGACAATGGCCTTGCCCGCATGTTGAACATCGATCCAAGTGATCTGGTGTTCATCAACGAGGCAACCGGCGGTGGCTTTGGCTCCAAAATCGGTCCCTACCCTTATATGGCTATTACCGGAAATTTTGCCAAGGTTTTAAACCGTCCCGTTCAGCTGCGTATTACACGTGAGCAAGAATTCTATATCGGTTCCGCTCGTTCAGGCATGCAGGGCTGGATGAAGATGGGCGTCAAAGCCGACGGTAAGGTGTCTGCTGTAGACCTTATCATCGTCAACGATGGCGGCATGACCGGTGGCGGCAGTGGCAATTCATCTGCTCAACACGTAACCGTTGCATATCAGCCGGAATCAATGCGCTTTAGACATATCTCTGTCTATACCAATACTACTCCGCGGGGTGCCCAGCGTGGTCCAGGTCAGAACGAGATGGCTGCAGTGTTAGCGCCTATGGCTGACAAAGCGGCAAACGCTATTGGCATGGACCGCGTTGCTTTTAGAAAAGTTAATGCGATAAACAGTGACGGATTTCAGGGCAGCAGCCAGGGACCGGTGACGAGCGCCTTTGTAAAGGAAGCATTGGAACATGGCCAAAGACTGTTCGGCTGGGATGAAAAGCTTGCGAAACCAAAACGCGACGGCAATAAAGTTCGGGGCATCGGAGTTGGCATTGGCTATCACGGTGCTGGCGGTCGCGGTTATGACGGCCTGGTACGCATCGGCATCGACGGCAAGCTCTATATTCATAGTGGTGTCGGTAACTTAGGAACATATTCATATGCGGGAACCTGCCGAGCGGCAGCGGAAGCACTGCAAGTGCCTTGGGAGCGTTGTGAAATCCTTCGAGGTCGCACCGACAATCACCTGCCACACAGTTCAGGACAAGGCGGCTCTAATACCATCTTCACTCATACTCGAACTAACTGGGTAGCGGCGCAAGATGCCATTAGTAAGCTAAAAGAAATCGCGGCTAATGATCTTGGCGGTTCCGCTGATGATTATATGATTGGCGAAGAGCGAGTCTATTTAAGCTCAAATCCTCAACAAGGCATGACTTATGCTGAAGCCGCTCAAAGAGCGATCGATCTCGGCGGTAAATTCAGTGGCAATGAGTACCCGGACGATATTAATCCAATCACCCAGCGTGCTGTTCAAGGGCTAGCGGGAACAGGTTTGATTGGTGTCGCCAAAGACAAGATTCCAGGCCAAGGGCAACCACCGGGAATTCTGGTTGGTTTTTGCGAAATTGAAATGGATACCGGCACTGGCAAATTCGAAATCTTGGATTACGCCGCAGTTGCCGACTGCGGCACTGTTGTTCATCCAAAGAATTTCGATAACGCGATGCGTGGCGGCATGGTGTGGGGCATAGGCATGACGGCGTTAGAGCGTCACGTCTACGATCCGCAAAATGGGCTACCAGCAAATACCGGTCTGTATCAAAGCAAGCCACCAACTAATATGGATGTTCCGGTTGAGACGAAAATGGGCGCAGTAAATATCCCTGACCCACAGAACCCGACGGGAGGTCGCGGTATAGGTGAACCAACTCAAGGTGCTGCAGCTGCTGCGCTCGCTAGTGCAATTTCAGATGCACTGGATGGCCATCTATTTAATACCGCGCCAACAACGACGGATATGATCATTAATCACTTGGCTGGCAAGTCTTACAGCTCAAAGTCTCTTAAAACCAATACATTCTGAGGTTAGTTAAAAATGCCATCACATGACGTTATGCCAAATATGGAACTGTACCAGCCGGTACAGGTAGAAGACGCTCTGGCTATTGCTGACCGACTTGCAGAGAGAGGTTGGTTAGTTGGCGGGGGTCAAGACACCTACGGCTGGCTCAAAGATCGCGCCAAGGCAACCGATGCCTTAATCGACTTGAGCGCCATAGAATCAATGCGCGGAATTCGCGATACTGAAGACGGTATCGAAATAGGCGCTCTATCGACGCTAACTGAAATTACAAACAACCCGCTTATAAAAGAGCGCTACTCTGTTCTTTCAGATGCTGCGGCGGTGGTCGCTAGCCCACAGATACGAAACATCGGTACCCTAGGTGGAAACATATCTCAAGATGTACGCTGCTGGTACTACCGCCGTGGACTGTCTTGCTACAGAGCAGGCGGAAACCTTTGCTACGCCGACACCCCTCAAGGTATGAACCGCGAGCATTCTTTGTTTGAAGCCAGTCGCTGCGTAGCCGCATCAGCATCAGATACAGCACCTGCTTTAGTGGCCCTGGATGCGACAATGGTTATTCGCAGCCTAAACAGTGAGAGAGAAGTAGCTGCACAGGACTATTTTGTAGGTCCAGCTATCGACATTGAAAACACCACGGTGCTCAGACCTGGAGAAATACTGACCTCGGTTAAAATTCCTGCTACGTGGGCGAATGCCACTTTCTACTTTGAGAAAGTAGCCGATAGAAATGTTTGGGATTTTTCTTTAGTTAGCGTGGCAGCAGCATTCAAAATGAACGCTGGCAACATTGAAGACTCAAGAATAGTCTGCGGTGCTGTTCAATGTACTCCACGTCGGGTTACCAACGTAGAAAAAGCTATTAAAGGCCAAGCCAAGAATTCAGCAACCGCAGAATCTATTGGAGAAATGGCGACTGAGGGAGCGCGAGAGTTAGCACACAATGGGTTTAAGGTCCCGCTTATGCAGAACTTAGTCAAGCGGGCTATTAGCGCTTAAGCTTAACTTAGTGTTACAACTCAGATATAAAAAAGAGAGGCTTAGCCTCTCTTTTTTTTGCCTTTTTATCTCTTTTGCTTACCCATTCTTCCTTAGCTACTTTTTCTTCTAACAGTTCAAGGTATCTGCAAAGTAGATTTTGGTAGGTTTATAACGCTCAAAGTCTAATGTTTCAGAGCGCATACTCCATCACTTATCCAATATCAAATCCAGACATTGCTAAGATGCCGTTTCTAAAGAGCAGCTTAACTCTGCCCCAAAATGGAATTTTAAAAAAGAAAATTCCCGACAAAATATGACCCGATAATTATGCCGACACTACACAGCAAAATCACGCCAATTACCGGCAGAAGCTCAGCCTCGCGCTCTTGATGATGCTCATTGGCTTGTATTGACATGCGTTACTCCTTTTTCGTTGGTTACGAAATCAGAATAACTAGACGGCCTACAAAAACATTGATCTAAATCAATAGATAGAGCGTGGGGGTGCTAGGTGTGTTTAAAGGTGTCGAAGTAGAATGCGGATATAAACAGCGCCGACATCTATCTAACATCAACAACCGAACAGAAGAAAAAACAACGATCGCTCAGACAATAGCATTCGGATTAGGTGCAATCGCTTTGCCAAGCGCTTCACGCAGTTCTGAATGCAAAAATGGTTTTTTTAAGTATCCATTCATTCCAATGGCCATCATCTCCTTGGAATTTTCCATCACCACATTCGCGGTGACGGCGACGACAGGGGTTTTCGAGCGAGGCCCGGGCATAGCGCGAATTTTCCGCAGCGCTGATACTCCATCAAGAATCGGCATCTGAAGATCCATAAGAATGACACTGACATCATGATTTACTAAATACTCAAAGACCTCTTTCCCATTAGACATTGTCACCACGTCATGACCATCACTTTCCAACATTCTCGAAAGCACCATGCGATTAACCGCATTGTCATCGGCAACCACAATTGAAAGTTGGGGCAACGTCATGTCTGAACGACTTGAAGTCTTCTTAATGGGGGCAGGTGCTGCTTTGAGCGGCAGAAAGACTGTGAAAGTTGAGCCTCGACCAGGCACAGAGCTGACTACAATTTTTCCTTCCATAGCAGTAACCAATTTTTTGACGATTGTCAGGCCTAATCCAGAACCGCCGAATTTTCTCATAATGGTTATGTCGGCCTGCACATAGGGCTCGAAAAGGCTTACTTGAGCCTGCTTAGAAATTCCGATCCCGGTGTCAGAAATTCTCAATCGTATCCGATCTAATGCCGTATCCAAGATGACGGAAATATCGCCAGCATTCGTAAACTTGACTGCGTTGCCTACTAAATTAAGAATAATTTGCCGCAGACGAGTCGGATCTCCATACACATAGTTCGGAATGTCATCTTCGACTACCATGCTGAAATTGACGTTCTTTTCGCGAGATTGAAAGCTTAACGGCGCCACTGTCTTTTCAGTTAAGTTCCTCAAATCTACTGACAACGACTCAAGCTCGATTGTATTAGAATCCAGCCGAGTCAAGTCGAGAACATTGTTGATTAGCTCCAGCAGAGTTTCGCTGCTTTGCATTACGACATTAACCAATTCCATTTTCTTGCTAGGTAATTCGCCATCAACAAGCAATTGCGAGGCACCAATAATCCCACTTAACGGCGTTCGAAGTTCATGACTCATCGCTGCAAGAAATGCTGACTTAGCCTGCTCAGACTGTTTGGCTTCATTTTCTGCCAACGTCCTTTCGTGCACTTCTTTTTCTAATTGCTTGACGGTTTGGTTCAGCTTCAACTCTGCCACGACCTGTCCATTTCTAAAGACAAACGCCGCCGCTGTCAGCATTGTTAAAACCAGAGACGCCTCTAGTGCTAGGGCAAAGGGCACTTTCGCACCAATGACTTCCGCATATTCGAAGTAATAACCTCCGGATTCCATCACCGCGAAAACCCAAAGAGTAATAACGCAAATAGCAGCCCATATGACTCCTGCCAACCGCCCGGCCACCAGCAGTGCGATTGTCGGCAAACAAAGCAACCAAGCCCAGGTATTTCCTCCAACCCCAACTGTCATCATCGCCAGACACGCAACGACCCAAAAGGCGAAGATAGGGATTTGAGAAGCAAGCAACTGCCCGTTCAAGTAAGCTTGAATGTACAAACTTAAAAATACGACTACGGTGGCCGACGCAATGTAAACATTGTCGCGGGCACCGCCGGTGTACAAATTGGAAATAATTAAGCCGATAGCCACGGGCATTACTAAGAATATAGTGCTGGCTAAGGTTCTGCGCTCGCGGAGGGTGATCGGATCTGCCTTTTTAGGGTCAAGGCCGCCATTCCATAGATGAAGGATGTGATTTGTTAAAAACACGTCTTAAAGGGTTACTCGCTTATGCATCGATTCTTATTGTTAGTAATAAATCAGAAAGCTTGCGCCGATCTTTTCACCAAAGAGCTTCGTTGAGCCAATATTTTTCTCACAAGCCAGTTAAAATGCCTCAATTGAGAATGTCCAGAATAACATAAAAACCAAATTAGCTCTCGGTATTGTGCAGCCATAAACAATAAGTTGAAAACAATCTCAAGTAACGGATGTTGGCCCGGGCATCAGCGCTAAATGCTTATTGGAAATTTCATAAACTGAACGAAACCATGCTGGATCGTCATTCAAATTTGGTACAAGCTGAAATACTTCTCCGCCCGCTTCAATGAACTCCTCGTTATATTCAATACCAATCTCATGGATAGTTTCTAGACAGTCCGAGACAAACGACGGAGTCACCACAGCCACTTTTTTAAGGCCCTTCTCGACCAATCCAATCATGTGCTCATCAAGGTATGGCTTTATCCACGGTTGCTTGCCAAATCTGGACTGAAAGGCAATGGAGTATTTGTCCTCGCTCCATCCCAAAGAATCTACAATTCCGAGGGTAGTTTGAACACATTGAGCCCGGTAGCAAAGTCGGTTTTTATCGGTGATAGTTTTACAACAGTCGCCAAATTGACAATAGTTCTCAGGATCATATTTCTTAATCGTTTGCTCCGGAAGGCCGTGATAACTAAAAATAACGTGATCGTAGTCTTTAATTTCAAGATGCTTAGTGATCAAGATGGTCCATGCCCGAATGAATGCAGGCTCGCTATAAAGGTCGTCAACGAAATGGATCTTAGGGGCGGTCTCCCACTTCTTCGCTTGCTCTTTGACTTCGTGAAACACTGAAGCGGTAGTGGCAGTCGAATACTGGGGAAACATGGGCAGCACAAGAATTTCAGTTATGCCCTGCTCTTTAATTGCCGCCATTGCATCCCAAACAAAAGGCTTGCTGTAGCCCATGCCATTAAAGACAGCAATATCTTCACCAGCTTCGTCAAACATACCCTGTAGGCTGCTCTGCAGGCGATCGGCATAGACTTTTAACGGAGAACCCCCCTCCATCCATATCTCAGCATAGTCCTTAGCTGTTTTAGGGGCTCGAAAAGGAATGATGATCAAATTTCTGAGTAGCCACCGGCCAATTGGATTGAAATCGAATACAAAAGGGTCTGAGAAAAAATACTTGTAAAAATTTCGAAGACCTTTAGCCGTGGGCTCGGAAGGTGTACCTAAATTGAGAAGGATTACTGCTTTTGTCATGAATCTATTGCCGCAAATGATTAGAATTTGACCCAAGATTACTCGTCTCTTTAACAACAAACGTCAGCAATTTGATACTTGGATAGGGAATAACAATTATACGCTATGCAATGACCGTTGGGATCACTTGTGACCTTCACGCAAGACATCTTCCGCAACAAAGTCTTTTTACGCTAAAATTTGGCTCTGCCACGCTGCGCCTTTGTGGCTATTGCCTCGCATTCTATACGATTTTTATGCGACACCGGTTACAATCGTTTATCCGGCTTTCGATGCGACCGCTTATACGACCTCACAGGCAATTTACTATGCAAGCTCTTAAACAATCTCTCCTAAAATATGTGGCTGTGCCACTCCTTTGCTCGGTCTATGCTCTTTGTTCAGCTAATGCTGCCACACCTTCAGTCCAGCTCATCGCCACACAGGCAAAAGTCATTGAGGTGGCCTCTGGTTTCGGTTTCCTTGAAGGTCCTGTTGCAGATCAAATGGGTAATCTATTTTTTACCGATATCAACAATAATACTGTTCACAAAATGACCTCGAGCGGCCAGATATCAGCAGTTTATTCGCCAAGTAATCACGCTAACGGTTTGACATTGGATTTAGATGGCAGCTTGTTGATTTGCGAACAGTCTGGACAGCGAATCAGCAAATTGGCGGCAGACGGCAGTGTGTCTACAGTAGTCGACGCCTATGCTGACAAACCTTTCAACAGCCCTAATGATCTTTGGGTTAACCCCAATGGCAGCATTTATTTCACCGATCCAAGGTACAACTTTCCCCCTGGAGAGATTTCTCAAGAAGGTGAATATGTATACCTAATCAGCCCAGATCGAAGTCATGTATTACCAGTGATTACAGACATACCCAAGCCCAACGGCGTGGTTGGTACAGAGGATGGAGCGCACCTTTATATCGCCAGCACTGAGCTTCGAAAAGTTTTTCGTTTTGATATTAATGTGGACGGTTCCCTCGATAACAAAATCGAATTCGCCGACCAAGGCTCTGATGGTATGACTTTGGATCAGCACGGCAATGTTTATTTAACTTGGGTTGGAGGCGTTAGCGTGCGCAACCCTCAAGGTGAGCAAATCGAGTTTATTCAAACGCCGCAGATGCCAGCAAATGTTGGCTTCGGTGGCGCAGACGGCAAGACCCTATTCATGACGGCAAGAACAAGCCTGTATTCTATAAAGATGAGCGTAACAGCGAGCCGCTAACTCAACGGCTATCTTTTTCAAAAAGCTCCTGCAACTCTTGCCGGCCCTCTCGTGCCAGTTTGTGAAGCTTATCAACATCATCTATATGCTCAACTGAGTTTTGCAGCATAGTCTCATCGTGATTACGAAACATTTCGGTGACCTCAAGGGCGCGGCCCTCTGGATAACCTAATTGCTCGAGGGTTCTAGTTGCCGCCTCCAAGCTGCTGGCAAAGGTATCTCTAATCACATGTTCAACGCCGCTAGCTAATAAGCGCCTAGCATGGGTGCGATCGGTTGCACGAGCAATAATGAGCGTTCTTGGGTTTTGCTTTTTCACCAGCGCAACAATTTCAAGGGATTCTTCGATATCATCCACAGCAACAACCATTATTTTCGCATGCTTAATTCCAGCTGACCGCATGAGATCGAGCCGAGTCATATTGCCAAAAAAGATTCTATTGCCAAATTGCTTAACAAATTCGACGTGAGCTGGACTCTTGTCCATTGCGGTAAAGGGGATATGGCGGGCTGACAGCATACGGCCGATGATTTGGCCGAACCGTCCAAAGCCGGCAATAATAACCTCAGGCTCATGAGTATCCCAGTGCGCATTTTGCTCGGGCTGAGACTCACTGCGTGCGCGCCAAATTTTTCGGTGTAGAACTACAAGAGGCGATGTCAGCGCCATCGATAAGCCAACTACCAGCGTAACTTGGCCGGATATCTCTACGCTGAACAATCCCGCTTGAGAGGCTTCGGACAAAATTACAAAAGCGAACTCACCCCCTTGTGAAAGGATCAGTCCGAGCTGAAAGCCTTCCTTATACGAAACGCGGTTTCTTCTAAGGACCACAGCGATTACGAGGGTTTTGATGGTGATCAGCGCCAGCGCGGCCGACAGCATCAAAAAGGGATTTTGCAGAAGCAGATCGACATTGAGCGTCATGCCGACAGCGATAAAAAACAAGCCTAGCAATATCCCCTTAAAAGGCTCTATATCTGATTCAATCTGATGCCTAAAGTCAGAGTTTGCCAACATAATCCCTGCGAGAAAAGCGCCCAGGCCCATAGACAGAGAGACGGCGTCCATTAGCACCGCAACGCTGACTACAATTAGCAAACTTGCTGCGGTCATTACCTCTCTATTATTGGTCTGGGCCACCATTGCGAGAACATGGCTTAGCCCGAATCGACCAAATATCAACACGCCAGCGACGGCAGCGATCGAGTAATACCACGGATAAGAGCTTTCGCCCGGTCCTCCATTTTGAGCCAGAACTCCAACAAGCAGTAAAATAGGTATAACTGCCAAATCTTGCAGCAGGAGAATAGAGAAACCTTTGCGGCCCAAAGGTGAGGCAAGAATTCGCTCTTCACTCATCAGCTGAATTGCGAATGCCGTAGAAGATAGACCAAGGGCCAAACCCAGCACCAAAGATTGTTGGAAGTTCAGTGCGCTAAGATAGAAAGCACCAGTTAAAACAGAGGCAGAAATCACTAGTTGACTGCCACCTATCAAGCCAATCTGACCGCGCATGGTCCAGAGCTTTTGTGGCGCTAATTCCAAGCCAATAATGAAAAGTAAAAGGATTACACCGTACTCAGCAAAATGAAGAACTTCTTCTGGATCACTAACTAAACCGAGAACGTGCGGGCCTAACACTACGCCAGCACAAAGATAACCTAGGATTGAACCGAGACCAATTTTCTTAAAAAGCGGAACAGCGATAACCGCGGCGCAAAGATAGTAGAGCGCATCAACTAAGAGAGTTTCTTCGTACATAGCATCCTCATGTTCAGAAGGCCAAAATCAGCAGGCTGTAAAGCTACCATAGGAAGACTTCAGACTCACATCGAGATTGTTACCTAACTGCCAACTCTGCCCTCCGAGTGATTTGTTACTTTTCGCCACGATTCATGCCAAAAATTCGTACTTTCAATTTTTAGTAACTAAAGCACGAAATGTCTACTGCCTCCAGCGGTAACACTCACTCTCCGCGGCTTTGCCTAAGTATTCAAATCTATCTCCCTAAGTTCCTCAAGCCTATGCTATGACTGCCCTGCAGAGGGGTTGGGTAGGTTTGTAACAATTTGATTAAAAAAGGGCTGATTTCTTGAAAAAACTAAGTACACTTAAGGTTGACTTCAATAATAAATTATTTAGAGGAGCATCTTGTGAAATCAACTCTACGACTAGTCTTATCAGTTGCAATCGCAGCATCGGCATTGTCAGTGCAAGCCGGTGAGCGCGTTGGTGACTTTGCACTTATTGACCACAAAGGCGCGTTTCAGCATATGGCCTGGTACGACGATCACAGTGCTGCTGTAATTATGCCATTCACAACCACTACTGACTTAACCGAATTTAGTGCCTTGCAAGCTACCTATGCGGACCTTGGTGTCGCGTTTTTCTTGATAAACCCTGGCCTAGAATCAGACCGGGACGCCGTGGCCGGTGTTTTAAAGTCCAAAGGCGTAGATGCATCCGTGCTAATGGATGATGCCCAGCTGGTTACCGAGATGCTTGGAATCCAGCACATGGATGAAGTGGTTCTCTACAACCCTAGTAATTTCGAACTCCTTTATCGTGGCCCTGCCGGTGATCAGCTTGAAACAAGTATTCAGGCTGCGGTGAAAGGCGAGAACAATGATTTAATCGAAGTGGCTGTCTCTGGCTCTGCGATTGAGTTCATCAATGCCGACCTGCATGCAAATTTATCTTACGCTCAAGACATCGCGCCAATCATTGCTGAGAACTGTGCCGAATGTCACCGTGAAGGCGGCATAGCCCCCTTCGCTATGGACAGCAACTTAGCGGTTCAAGGATGGTCACCAATGATTCGCGAAGTGGTCATGACAAAACGCATGCCACCGGGCCAAATCGACAATAAAGTTGGCCACAAAATGAAAAATGAAATGAACCTTAGCGACGATGAAATGCAAAAACTCGTGCGCTGGGTGAATGCCGGCTCGGTAGTCGAAGGAGACGTGGACCCTTTGGCTAATCTGGTTTGGCCTGACACTAAATGGGCGCTAGGCGAACCTGACCTGATTGTAGTGGTGCCTGCGCAAACTATCCCAGCCACTGGTGTCGTCGACTATATGGACATTCCAATCGACCTAGGACTTGAAAAAGACGTTTGGATTCGAGGCAGTGAAGTCTCGCCCGGCTCTCCTGAGGTTCTTCATCACATTATTACAACAGTAATCCCGCCCGGCGGCGCAGCCAATCCACAGGAAGCGCTGTTCGCTGCTATAAACAGCTTGCCTGAAGACCGAGCTACTGCTGTAAGAGCCGAGCTGTTTGCTTCAGTCGCTGGTGGTGGCCGACCAGACATCGACAAGATTTTCCGAGAAAATCCTGAAATCGATATAAGCACTCTTCTTGGCGGCGGCGATCCTGACCAAGGCTCTGTTACCGGTTATGCGCCAGGCAATGCAGTGCAGCTAAATCCTGAAGGTGTAGGAGGCTTGCTCAAGGCTGGCACACAGCTGAACCTGCAGATGCATTACACAACAACTGGCAAAGAAATGACTGACGCTACTGAAATTGGAATCTACTTCTATGAAGAAGGCAAGGTTCCAGAGAAGCGAATGTCAGGTGGCGTCGGCAATGCTTTTAGTCTTGCGATTCCCGCTCAAGCCAAAGATCACGAGATGGAGCTGGTTACTTATGTGAAGGACGAAGCTGAAATTCGCAGCTTAATGCCGCATATGCATTTTCGCGGTAAGCGCATGAAGTTTGTTGCTCAGTATCCAGACGGTAGCGAAGAGATGCTTCTTTCAGTACCAGCCTACTCATTTAACTGGCAGTTAGCACATGAGCTTGAAACTCCTCTGAGAGTTCCTGCTGGCACCAAGATTGTAGCGACAGGCGCTTTTGACAACTCGTCTCAAAACCCTTCAAATCCTGATCCAAGCAGCGAGATCGTTTGGGGTGAGCAGAGCTGGGAAGAGATGTTCATGGGCTTCTACACTTGGCAGAATGTTGAGGAAGGCGGCTCTGAATAAGGGCTGATTAACCTTAGCTAAAAAAAGGCGAGTTCAGTGAACTCGCCTTTTTTTTGATCTGATTTTAGGTTCACCGTATTGAGGTCAGGTGCCTGCCTAACTAGGCAAGCACCACAAACGATCGGCCCCATTTGACGTCGAGGCTAGTAGTACTGAGTGGCCAGCTACTGCTCTCTTGGTGGCGGGGGTGTCCAGTCGCAGCCTTCGCAATCTGGTGAAATATCATTTTGCGCGAGCACTTCAAAGATAAAGTCTCGCCATACTTCATTCGGCTGCCATACGATATTCATATCTGCCTTAGCCTCTGTAATCGATATATCCTCATGAATAACCCTGTATAAAAAGCTAAACGCGGTCGCTCTAGCGTTCACCTGGCAATGCAGCAGGGTTTTCTTATCAGTGTTTCGCTGCATAGAATCTGCAAATGCATAAAAGTCATCCGGGAGGGGATTATCAAACGTTACAGGTACGTGCATATATTCCATACCCAAACCTTTTACAACCTGGTCAGCATCTGGCAAAGCATTCTGGTTATTGGTAAAGGCTATATAGACAATCCTTTCAAATCCCTGTTCGGCTATGGCAGCAAACTGCTCTGCACTAGGTTGGCCTGAGCTTGCAAAATTGTCACTATACTGAAGAAAATTCACTATTTCTTCCAGCGAGGGATCAACGTCTTCAACAGCCCAAGCGGTGTTTATCAGCATCGCCGCAGCGGCTAGCCCCAAAAGTATTTTCTTCATACGTGTCTCCTGTATATGAATTAGCGTTTAGGTTAGGCCAACTTCTAATAAAGCTAGCTATAACCAACAACGGCCAATTATAACAGACACCTTGCCATGATTCCCATGCCCTACCCAAGTATCAAATAGTCACCTAAGACACTGCCCAGGTTCAGGGCTCAAGGAAGGGGTTAGCTAAAGTCAGCCATCAAGAGCTTACGCACCACAAGCACTTAAGCTATGAAAATAGGCTAAATGAACATGAGCGGTGATCAGCTCTGAAAATCAGTGAGTAACTGGAGGGCTTTTTCAGCTTTGGATATTGGGACAAAAACATGATCATGATAATATGCCGCAACTACGTTGGCACTAATACTGTGATTTGATAAGCGATTGGCAACCGCCGCAGTTAGCCCAACAGAATCAAGACTGGAATGAACCGTAAGGGTAATACATTTAAAGACTAGGGAAAAATCGAAACCCGCCTGCATAGCTGCTCTTTTGGTTAAAACGAGGCTAAGCCCTTCTTCTTCTCGATATGTTGCAATTGGCTCTAATTCTAAAGCGTCGGCTACGCTCATTGTTTGGCTAGAACAAAAAACAAACTCGTCTGCTAATAACTTTGGCTGCAAAAAAGCCAGCAATTTTTCTAAGTCTACTTCACCGCCCAATTCTTTGATTCCCGTCGACGTAGCGCCGCATTATTTTTATTTGCCACGCCTAAGCGGAGATATTCTTTTAATTTTGACACAACTTGATCAATAAAAGAACCTTCCTAAATTTAACTAATCGTTTCATTATTTGAAAAAATTCGGGCGTTGGACATTGCGCTCTTCTTTGCACCTTTACGGTGCTCTGAAAATCAATTTCACGGCGGCTATAAACACAAAAATAAAGGTATACGCACTCGCTAGAATTCCAGCGCCCAATAGAAAAAAAGCGAACGCTGGATTTAACCTAGTGCCGTCGTCCCAAGATAAATCTACTTTGAGGACGTCAGTGAATAATAGAGTAAGGGCGATGAAGATAAGCACTCCTAAGGGGATCGCAACCCACATAAGGATTTTAAAAGTCTTTCTATGAATAGCTAAAAGCTTGATTGAAATTCATCCTTTTTTCTAGCGACGAGCGGTGCCAAGACATTGGCTAGATCATTTCAAGGCCGCCGCCTATGTATCTAATACGGCATTCTAAACGCTCTAACTGCAAACCTTAACAATCTATAAGACATCAAAAGAAGCCGATAGCGGTTAAAAGAGGCCTAATGGAGCAAAGACAGCGGCAGGGTGACTAGCCCAAAAGATGTCTAGCACTAGGAAAAGCCAAACTTCACTGCTCAATTGCCGAATGGTTTATTGTGTGTGATTTTTCAAAAAATTAGTAGTTCTATTAGGCCCAAATAAAAGCCTAGGGTGTCAACCTTAACGGCTGCATTGGTCCTCTCAAAAACTCCGGCGATCGAGAATTTGAGTTAATCCAGCTAAGCTGATGGGTTTGGACATATAGTCATCCATGCCAGAATCCAAACACCGTTTTTTATCCCCTTCCATTGCATTCGCAGTCAAGGCAACGATCACTGTTTTGCTCAAGCCCTTTTCTTGTTCTTGTGCCCGAATAGCAGCGGTTGTTTCAAACCCATCCATGCCTGGCATCTGACAATCCATAAAGATCAGGTCGTAATTTTCTAAGCCAAATTTTTTAATAGCCTCTTGTCCGTTCATGGCGACATCAGCATTAACTCCGAGCCTTTCCAACATCGAGCATGCAACTTTCTGGTTGATCGCATTATCTTCAACAAGCAGCACACGCTTTTTGAAAAACTTCTTCTCTGAATTCCCAAGCTCATCTATATCAGGTTTAAATTCACTGTTCCTAAGCATAGAGGCTAAAGCGCTTAAGGTGAATGGAAAGCTTAAGTTTTGGATAACAGCGCCTTGGATTTTGTTTATAGCTGGTTCAGCGGGGTCGCCTAAGAAAACCACGGGAAGAGCGCCGCAATCGATTGACCCCATGTCTGAAACAGCCACCTCTGCATCGTCTAGCCGGCTAATCGTGCAACCCAGCCGCTTTAACATTAACCTAACCGATCGGCTGTATTGCTCAGACTCAACCACAAAGAAAACGTTTTTAAATAAATTTGGATAATTAATAGATTCGTTCTTAACGACACAAGGCTCCACCTCAAATTTCAAGCTGAACTGTGACCCGACGGAGAACTTGCTTTCTACAGTAATTGATCCTCCCATTAATTCAGTAAGCTGTTTAGAGATACTGAGCCCAAGACCAGTGCCACCAAATTCTCGTGCCGAAGAATTATCAACTTGACTAAAAGCATCGAATAGATGCTTTCGCTGCTCATCTAGGATGCCAATGCCCGTGTCATTGATTTCGATGGTCAACATCTTCCCTACTACTTGGCAGCTAATCTTAACCATTCCTTGATCGGTGAACTTCAAAGCATTGCCAACCAGATTAAGAATAACCTGTCGTAAGCGCGTGCTATCCATCGAGTAAAAATCGTAGGACTCTGGAGATAACTCATTTATTAGTAGTATATTTTTCACTCGAAACTGCGGCGCCAAAAGGCTAGCTATATCTTCTATCACTAAAGCGGGGGACACGGCTGCTTTCTTAATCTGCATTTTACCCGCTTCAATTTTTGAAAGATCCAAAACGCCGTTTATGATATCCAGCAAGCCTTCAGCGGAGTTAAATGCGGTATCTATCTTCTCTTTCTGGTCTTCTGAGAGCTCAGAACTTTGGACCAATTCCAGCATGCCAAGCACCCCGTTCATCGGAGTGCGAATTTCATGACTCATATTGGCTAGAAAATCTGTTTTTGCCTTAGCGGCCGCCAAAGCTTGCCCGGTTCGTTCAAGAACCCGCGCCTCTAAATCACTCCGATTGCCCTCTAACTCAACTCGTTTTCGCTCAAGCACATTTCTTAAATAAAAATCGCGACGCGAAAAAAATTCGGAGCTATAAGCCACAACCATGCCCAGAAAGCAGGTCGACAAGGTTAGGTTAGCACGCATGAATTGTTCTTCAAATGCAGTCTTACCCAATAAATAATCCGCACCTACAAAGCCAATAAAGATGGACCACCCGGCTAAATTTGCCCAAACGAATCTTAGCCCTAAGAAAGTGTAAGCAAAGAAAATAGCCAGCATATTGCCGGCAAAGTACAACGGTGAAGTATCCACTGGCGCTATCAAAATAATAGCCGACAGACCAAACCCCATAAACGTCACCATACAGGTGACTGCGCCTTGTGCGTGTCGATGAAAATGGGAGAAAAAAGTATAGACTAGAAATAGCAGTGTGGCCGGGACCAGAACCCCGTATCTAACAGCTAAGATCGTTTCTAGAGCCCCCTCCAAAACTAATAAGTCCATGACACCGAATGTTGCCATCATCAACGTGCCTACCAGTATGCCAACTCGCTGTATTTGCAGCACACCATTCGCATGATTATCTAAATAGCCTTGCTCAAGATGAGCATTTTCACCCTCAAAGGCCAATGTAAGCCAATTGAGGTTTATCTCAGGCAGCCGGTCTTCAGGGGAAGTGAGGAATTCATAAGGGGCTTTTTTGACGGTCATTAGCTAGGTTTCGTTTTCACATACGCGAATTAAGCATAGACCGGAAATATGGTTTGTGCCAAAACGATTAAGGGTCTATGAAATCAAGCACTAGCACTTTAGAGATCTATACGCTACCGACGTACTGTCAGGGGTTAGATATAGGAGCTTAGATCTCCGAGCCGATATATTGGGGTCGGTTTAGGGTCGACGAAAGGCCTCTTCAACCTGCGTTTTCCACCAGAGCTAACTATACAGACCCTAATAATCAAAACAGCTAAAGGCGCCAGCCTAGAAAAGTTAGCCCCACCCTTTTTTTGTTTAACTCAATCTCTAAGTCTCAATTCCATAGGCGAGCCGCTACGGCATTCAATTGAAGACAAGACTGGACAGAGGTAAACTCTTTCCTCTTATCTTTTATCTTTCACGGCTAAGCCTGCGTGTCAGTTAAAGCCTTTAGCACATCTAAGGAGCGCACTATGCAATTTACTATGCAATTTACTATGCAATTTACTAGGCAATTTACTAGGCAATTCACAGCCAAAGACGCTAAGAACAGTCTGTTAGGCTTCGCAAGCCTTATCACATTAGCCAGTTGTTCCCTTCCTGGCGTTTCCATTTTTCAAAATAA